>JAOAPP010000608.1 GCA_025462985.1 Bryobacterales bacterium
TCAGGCCATCTTCATGGCCAATGCCGGAGGCGCATGGGACAACGCAAAGAAAATCGTTGAAACAGAGCTGAAGCAAAAAGGTACTCCGCTTCACGATGCCACCGTGGTCGGCGACACCGTCGGCGACCCGTTCAAGGACACGTCCTCCGTCGCCATGAACCCGATCATCAAATTCACGACGCTGTTTGGTCTGCTGGCAGTCGAATTGGCGGTCTCGCTCACTGCTGAGCACGGGAGCGGACTGAGTTGGTTCCTGGCTGCTCTGTTCCTGCTGGTGGCAGTAACCTTTGTGTGGCGCTCCTTCTACCGAATGCGAATCACTGATTAGCGGCCTTGCGTCCACATGAAAAAGCTCATCAATCGTCCTGCCGACGTTGTGGATGAAATGTTGCAGGGTACGATTGCGATCTATCCGAACATCGCCCGGCTCGCCGGTCACCACGTGTTGCTGCGTGCGGATGCGGATGAAGTTCGCCACAACCAGGTCGCGATAGTTTCTGGAGGAGGCAGCGGTCACGAGCCCGCCCACTCCGGTTACATCGGATCCGGCATGTTGAGCGCCGCGGTTGCCGGCGAGGTGTTCACATCTCCGTCCGTCAGCGAAGTCATCGCGGCCATTCGTGCAGTGGGCGGCTTGCCTGGAGTTCTGCTCATCGTCAAGAACTATATGGGCGACCGCCTCAATTTCGGACTCGCTGCCGAGATGGCGCGCGCTGAAGGGATGGCCGTCGAGATCGTGATCGCCGCTGACGATATCGCCCTGTCAGGGACTCACGAACGCAACGCCGCGCGCGGGATTGCCGGCACGGTGCTGGTTCATAAAATCGCCGGAGCAGCCGCTGCCTCTGGCCGCTCTCTGAGAGAAGTTGCCCGGATAGCTCACGCGGCCGCGGCGGAAGTCTCCACCATGGGGCTTTCGCTCTCGGCAGGAACCGTGCCGGCCGTCGGCAGGCCAGGGTATGTGCTTGGCGACGATGAGATCGAGCTGGGCCTCGGCATCCACGGAGAGCCCGGCGTTCGTCGGGGCCCTCTGCAGTCTGCCGATGCCCTGGCGGACGAAGTGACGGGCGCTATCCTGCGGGCAAATCCACTCGCCTCCGGGAGCCGTGTTGCCGTGCTGGTGAACAATCTGGGCGCGACCACTCCGATGGAACTCGCGATCTTTGCGCGGCGCGCTCTCGGCAGCCTGCGCGCTCACGGACTTGTTTGTGAGCGCGTGTACAGCGGGGCATTCATGACCTCGCTCGAAGCGGCCGGAGTGTCCATATCGATTCTTCCCGTCGATGACGACCGCCTCCGGCTCTTGGATGCGCCGACGACAGCCCCGGCATGGCCCAACGTCACTGCCACGCGTCCGCAAAGTCTCACGGTTGCTGCGCCCCGGCAGTCACGATCAGAGTCGCCATCCGCCGAACAGTCAGAGATAAAGTCCACCGCAGTCCTGCGAAGTGCGACTGCAAGAGCATGCCGGGCCATCATCGAGGCCGAAAGGACGCTGACGGAGATGGATCGGATTGTGGGCGACGGAGACTTGGGTACGAACCTCGCACGTGGCGCGAAAGCCATCCTCGAAGAATCCGGCCGCTTTCACATTGATGATCCAGGTGAACTCTTGAAAACGATCGGCGCAGTCGCACAGGAAGTGATTGGCGGCACTTCCGGTCCGCTCTATGGAGTTCTCCTCCTACGTGCTGGGACTGTGCTCTCCGATCAGCCCGGAAACTGGAGATCAGCAGTGTCGCAGGCTGTCGAGGCCGTCAGCGCGCTTGGAGGTGCGAAGCGCGGCGATCGCACGATGCTGGATGCGTTGCTGCCCTTTGCCGAAGCCTTTCAAACCTGTACGCCGGAATCGGCGCTGGCCGCAGCGGAAGCGGGCGCTGCGGCCACGGCCCACATGGTGCCCCGCCGTGGACGTTCGAGCTACCTCGGCGATCGTGCTCTCGGGCACGAAGACCCCGGAGCCGCCGCCGTGGTCATTTGGCTACGGGCGGCCATTGCCTGATCGAACGCTCGAAAGCGTCGAACCGGCTCTCCAGATCGGCCTGTAAGCGAGCCTTTTCGTTCTTCTCCAGGTACGCCCGGCAGGTCGTTGAGGTGCGTCCTCCGGCGCAAGCCGCGACCGGCGCGCGATACAGTCCATCCCGCCAGAATCCATCGCCCGGCAAAAACGAGTACTGCAGCCCGTTTCGGACAATCTGCTTCAACTCGGTGTAGGTGAGTCCATACGTGAGCACCGCGCGCTGATACTCCTGTGTCAAGTGCGTTCGCGAGACGCCTTCATCATCGGTCGAAAGCACCACGGGCACACTATACCTGCGATAAACGGGGAACGGATGGTCAATGCCCTTCACGCCGAGGATGACATCGTTGCTTGTCAGGTTGATCTCTACCGGAATATGCCGCTCCCGCATCATGCGCATCGTCTCATAGGATTTCGTCTCGTACATGATGTCCACTCCATGCCCGATCCGTTCGGCCCCCGCGATGTCCACCGCTTCTTGAATATGAAATCGAAGCCCTTCCGGAGGGACCAGCCCCGACGCCAGTTCCCCGGCGTGCAAAGCAACATGTACTCGGGGAAAGATGCGCCGCGCATAAGCGACCATCTGCATATGCAGGTGGTAATCGTTCATCGAAGTGAATCCGTCCTCGGGCTGGACAAAGTTCACTGCCACCACTTGCGGATCCGAGTCCGCGAGCATAAAGCCCGCCATTGTCTGCGCGAACACCTGCTCTTTCGGGGAGAGCCGCAGCACTTGCAGTATGTATCTGACGCCAACCTTGCACGGCGCAGAGTCCGGCTGCGTATCGCAGTCCAGCTCGCTGATTCTCCCCTGTTCCATCCCATCCACCCGCAGCCGGAGGTCCGCAACGAGCT
>JAOAPP010000619.1 GCA_025462985.1 Bryobacterales bacterium
TACCGCGCGAAAGCACTCCGCGTCGGCGGAGGCGGATCGGTGTGTTTGATCGCACGCCACACCACAGCAGTCAATTCATCATCATCCACCCGGTCGGCCTCGGAGAAATCCATGCGGGCCGATTCGCTCCCACCTGCGGCATCGGCGGGATTGCGATCAGTGGTCGACACCTTGGGACTGATCGCTGTATATGGCCGCGCATTCGCTTCACGAGCGAAGCTCCCGAGCATTGGCCGCGCACCCGCGTCGAAGTGCGTCATCGGACGAAGTCCCATAATCAATTCCATCGTCCGGAGCACGCTGGCCTGGTTGTACATTGTCGAATCCACACTTCCGCGTTGCGTATAGGGCGAAAGTACCCAGACCGGAGCACGGTGAGAGTCGACATGATCGGGTCCATTCTGCGCGTCGTCCTCAATCACGAAGATTGCTGTCGAAGACCATAGCTTACTGTGGCTGACCGCATCTACCAGGAGTCCCACTGCGTAATCATTGTCCGCTGCGTAGGCAAACGGCGTCGGCGCACCCGGCTTGGTGCCCTGCGTATGATCGTTCCCCAACCGGACCACCATCAGATTGGGAGCCTGCCCCTTGTCGTCGAACTCTTTCCACTCTCGAATGAACTCGCGGGCACGATCCACATCCGGGTAATTCAAATCGAAACTACGGAAGTTCAAATCGACGTGCGACACCAGCGCCCGATCATTGATCTTGTCGATCTGCCTCGTTCCGGTGACCTGATTCAGCGGAACGTTGGTGACCCATTCCCCGTAATCCCGAATCGTAAGTCCGGCCTGCAGCGCGTTGTCCCACAGGTAACCGGCAGGGGGCGTATTGGCCGGTTCTCCGCCTTCAAACGCATACACATTACTGCGGCGCGCATACTCGTTCGGCCACATCTTCATCGTGAAGTCGGGAGCAATGGCGGCACTCGCCCAATTATGTCCATCGGCACTGACATCGGCGTTTTCATAGAAGTTGTCGAAGGTTACGAACTGCCGAGCGAGTTGATGCAGGTTCGGAGTCACCTGCTCTCCAAACAGGTTCAGACTTTTGTCGCCGTTGGCTTTTTCGATATCGCCAAGAACCTGATCGTAGGTCCGGTTCTCCTTGATGATGTAGATAAGGTGCTGAATGGGCGATGCGTGATCAGGCGTCCGCTCGAAGTAAGCTGCCTGGGTGTCCTCACTCGGCCCGTAAATCAATTCGTCCCGGTACGGAGAGTTGCGCAGCACGGTTTCGGTGAACCCCGACAGATCTGCATCAGATATCTTGGGCACGAACGAAAGCGTTCCGGTTTGAACGTGAGCCACATAACCGGGCGCAACCACCGGGCCGCCTTGATACAACGGCTGGTTCCGCTTCGTCGGGTTCGGCCCATCCGGATTGGCCCGGCTGCCCAGCCCTTTGCCGTTCGAAACGATTACTTGCCCGTCATTCAGCGCCGTCACGGCAGTCGGATACCAGCCGGTCGGCACGAAGCCCAGGACCGCAGTGTGTGGTGTCGATATGTCGGCCACCGCGAGAGCGTTGGCGTCCGAGCAAACCACATATAACCGTGTTCCGGTCTTGTCCAACGCCAATGCCGTCGGAGTCATCCCCAGCGGATGCATTGGACTGGTTGACACGTTGATCGTTTCCAGCTGGTTCAAGTCGCCAGTTCGTGCGACGCCGAACACATACACGCTGTTCGTGTTCGCGGCCGCGACGAACAATCGCGCAATGTAGCCGGTTGGTTCGCCTTCTTCAGACGACACCGGCCGGTTGAGCCACAGCATATCCGTCGGATGCGCAGCAACGCGCGTCCGGCCAATCTCTTTGCCGCTGTTCGCGTCGTACTGAAACAGCGCCGCCTCCGCCCAACTGGACTCGAGAAGCCGATGGCCGCCGGGAGTGATCAACAGCCTGTATGGACGTCTCCCGCACTTCCACTCATCGATCAGCGTTCCGCTCTGCAAGTTGATCACAGAGATGCTGTCGCCATAAACATTCGCCGCGTACAGCAGATGTGCATCGGGTGACGTCACCACGTCCCCGATGAAATTGTTCGCCGGGGCTTTCGCATCGCGAACGGCAGTGAACTCTCGCGTCCGCGTCAGTTCGCCGGTATCCCCATTCAGGGTCAGCTCATACACGCGCCCTGAACTTCCCCCTCCGACATAGACCTTGTTGCCGGCCGGTGCAAATCGCAGGCCAAGCCATGCATCGGGAAGAGAGGTTCGTCCCACTTCTTTCCTGGCCGCGATGTCGATGACGCTGATGGATGGCGGGTTATAGCCGCCATTGAGCACCAACAGGTATTTGCCGTTGGGGGAAACGGCGGTGCTCATCGGAAATGTATCCACCGGAACCTGCTGCCCGGCCGGCCTGATTGCCCACCCGCTATTCAGCAGGAAACCACCGTCCGGAAGCGGCCCGACTCTTTCAGGCTTCGAATTCTGAGAATGCAGAACCAGCAAGCCGCCCAGAGCCAGCGTGCCAGCAGCGATCAGCCCGCGAAGCCCCCTCACTCCGTGAACCTGTTCGCAATTGGAAATCGCCGGCCCACGCCAAATGCTTTCTGGCTGATTCTGAGACCCGGCGCTGCCTGCTGACGCTTATACTCATTGCGATCCACCATGCGGATGATGTCGCGAACTAAGTCCAATGGCAAATTTTCCTCCGATGCAATGTCAACTGCCGATTGATATTTTTCGATATACGCCGTCAGCACCGCATCCAGAACCTCGTAGGGAGGCAAGCTGTCCGTATCCTTTTGGTCAGGGCGCAATTCGGCCGAGGGCGGCTTAGTGAACGTATTCTCCGGTATCGGCCCGGTCAGTCCGCGCCGCTCGTATCTGGCGTTGGCGATCCGCGACAGCCGGTAAACCATCGTCTTTGGCACATCACTGATCACCGCCAGTCCGCCGCACATGTCGCCATACAACGTGCAGTAACCCACGGCAATTTCGCTCTTGTTCCCCGTCGTCAGAACCAGCGATCCGAACTTGTTGGAAAGCGCCATCAAGGTAACGCCCCGCAGCCGCGACTGAAGGTTCTCTTCCGTGGTATCCGGACTGTAGGAGGAAAACAGCGGCTGCAGCGTATCGATCATTGCTTCGTAGCCTGCCTTGATCGGTATCACTTCAAAGCGGATTCCGAGTCGTTTGGCCAGGCAGTACGCATCGGTCAGGCTGTGCTCCGACGAGTACGGACCGGGCATTCCAACGCCCATGACGTTCTCTTTTCCCACGGCATCTACCGCGACAGCCGCAACCAGAGCAGAGTCGATGCCTCCGCTTAGGCCCAGCAGCACGCTCCGGAATCCGCATTTGCGCACGTAATCTCGGGTGCCGAGAACCAGCGCCTCGTAAGCCGCCTCGTCGACCGTCAGCCCCGAATCGTGGTTGTCTCCGCAACCGGTCACCGAGTCAAAAACAATGAGGTCTTCTTCGAACGATTTCGCACGCGCGGCCAAAACGCCCTCAGCCGTCATGCCAAAGCTCGAACCGTCGAAAACCAGCTGATCGTTGCCGCCCACCATATGGACGTAGGCTACGGGAAGTTTGAACCGCCTGGTAAAGGACTCGAAGATCGAATGTCTTTGCGCTCGTTTGCCGACATTCCAGGGGGAGGCATTGATTGACACAATCAGGTCCGCGCCTTGTTGGACCAGTTCTTCAATCGGATCGCGCGAGTATCGCTGCCGCTCCCAAAACTGCTTGTCGTTCCAGAAGTCTTCGCAGATCGCCAGCGCGATTCGAGTGCCGTTCAGCGTGAAGATGCTTTGCTTGTCCGCGGGCTGGAAATACCGAAGCTCATCGAAGACGTCATAGGTAGGCAGCAGCATTTTCCGCTGATCGAAAATTATTTTTCCGCCATGAATTACGGCTGCCGCATTTTGCGATTTGATCGCCGCATCCGTTGCCGTCCGAGCGACGTACCCGATGATCAGCGCCGCTTTCATTGAAGCCGTTTCTCTACTCAGCTGGCCGAGAGCTTCGGCTGTTCTGTCGAGAAACGCGTGCTTTTCTACCAGGTCGCGCGGTGGGTAGCCCGTAAGGGCGAGCTCCGGAAAGGCAACGAGTTCGACGCCGGTTTGTTCGGCCCGTCGAGCGTATTCCAGGATTTTGGAAACGTTGCCATCCAAATCTCCTACTGTGGTGTTGATCTGCGCAAGGGCGATCCGCATGCGAAACTATATTGTATCGGCGCAAGCCGGCTGAACTTCGGCGCGAACCAACGGATCGGTTCCTGCATCCAACAAACGGACGGGGCAAAAGAGGTCATTTTGTCCTGAAAGAGGCGCTAAAAACGGCGCTGCGAAGGAGGGTATGTGCGGAGAACGAAGACATTGGTTATGCTGCTGCCTCTCGCTGTGGCGCTGGCGCTGGCGGGCCCTCCGGCGAACGGTCACTCCTCGGGAGGAATGGGTGGACGATCTCTCCCAGGCGGTAATTTCGGGACTGCGGCACACTACGGAGCCTCGAGTTCGCTTACCGGCCCCGCCCCGCTCGGAGCTTCTGGCCCTGCGCCGGTTCACACCCCAGGTAGTTTCCGCCCCGTCTTCGGGCCTGGCCAAGGCGCGGGATTTAACGGTGGCCGCAATGGCGGGAATCACGGCGGAGGCGGAGATCACCACCGGGGCGGAGAATCTGGCCGTCATCGTTATCCCTACGGCTTCTATCCGGGGCCTTACATTCTGCCCTATTACGGCTCCGATACGGGCTTTTACGATTCGCCCGCTTACGACAACCCCGGTCCGGGACCGAGCGCCGAGAACGGAGACACGCAAACCCTGATGATGAATCAGGATGCTCTGGGGCAGCGCCTGCAGCAGCTCACGTCTGAGATTGAGGACCTCAAGTCTCAACAGCAGCCAACAGCGCCGCCGAGCAGCAGCGCTCCGGCCAAACCCGCCGATTCCGATACCCAGAACGAGGTTCCGATCACTCTGGTGCTGCACTCCGGCCAGCAGTTTGAGGTGAGGAACTATGCGGTCACGGACGGCGTATTCTGGGATTTCTCGAAGCAGCCCGCGCAAAAGATTCCGATTTCCGCCATCGATCTGGCCGCTTCCGTTAAGGCTACCGAGGCCAAAGGCGGAGAGTTCCCTCCACTCAGCCAGCCAACGCCGTAATCTGCTACTTTGATTTTCCCGACAGGGTTCGCCTCAACAGGTCCAAGGATGCCTGCGCGGCCAAGGCGCGGATTCGATAG
>JAOAPP010000632.1 GCA_025462985.1 Bryobacterales bacterium
AGTCTCGGGAAGGGTAAAGTTCACAAGGTCGTGATGGCTGTTGAAAATAAGTAGAAGCGTTGCCTCCCTGCCGCGCTGACGAATACCGGTCGGCTGCGCGCGCCCGTCGAGCAGCATCCCAAAGCACCGCATGAGAGGATCTTCCCAGTTTTGCTGTTCCATTTCACAGCCATTCGCGTTGAGCCACGTTAGATCTTTTACCCCGAGTTCCTCGTTGTATTCTCCAGTCAGGAACAGGTTCCGGCGAAGTATCGGGTAACGGTGCCGAAGGCCCGTTAGCTTTCTTACAAATTCAATGAGCGACCTTCCCTCCTCACCAATATTCCAATTCACCCAACTGATTTCGTCGTCCTGGCAGTAGGCATTGTTGTTGCCGCCCTGGGTCCTTGCAAATTCGTCCCCGCCCAATATCATCGGCGTCCCCTGCGACAGCAGAAGTGTACTCATCAGATTGCGTATCTGGCGGGACCGGAGATCGTTGATTGCCGGGTCGTCCGTTGGGCCCTCAACGCCACAATTCCACGAGGCGTTGTCGGAACTTCCATCGGCGTTATTCTCTCCGTTTGCCTCGTTATGTTTCTCGTTGTAAGTCACGAGGTCCTTCATAGTGAAGCCATCGTGAGCTGTGATGAAATTGACCGACGCCCACGGCCGCCTTCCGCGATGATTAAAGAGATCGCCGGAGGCGCAGAGGCGAGGAGCGAGTTCGGCTGGAGACACGTCCCCCTTCCAGAATTTTCGAACGGTATCGCGATATCTGCCGTTCCACTCGGCCCAGCCTGGAGGGAAGCTGCCGACCTGATAGCCTCCAGGACCGATGTCCCAGGGCTCCGCGATCAACTTGACCGTGCTCAGAACAGGATCCTGGTTGCAAGCTTTGAGAAAGCCGCTCTGATTATCGAACCCATTCGGCTCCCGGGCAAGAATCGTGCCGAGATCGAAGCGAAAGCCATCTACTCCGGTTTGCTCCGCCCAATAGCGAAGGCTGTCCGTAACCATCTGGATCACGCGCGGATGACTCGGGTTCAGAGTATTGCCTGTCCCGGTGTCATTTATGTAATAGCGAGGCTGGTCGGGAATCAGGCGGTAATAGCTTGCGTTGTCCAGTCCCTTAAAGGAAAGCGTTGGCCCTTTTTCGTTACCTTCTGCTGTGTGGTTGTACACCACATCGAGAATTACCTCCAGGCCTCCATCGTGCAAACGAGAGACCATCGCTTTAAACTCGCGCAAGCTGTCATCTTTTTTTGCGGCGTAGCGCGGATCCGGTGCGAAGAAGCCAATCGTGTTATAGCCCCAGTAATTTGTCAGACCCTTTTCGAGAAGATGACTGTCGTTTACAAAGGTATGAATTGGGAGTAATTCGACCGAAGTGACCCCTAGCGACTTGAGATAGTCGACTACCTTTGGACTCCCTAAGCCAGCGTACGTCCCGCGCAGATTTTCAGGGACGGCAGGATGGAGTTGCGTGTAGCCCTTTACGTGCAATTCATAAAGGACAGTGTCGTCCCAGCGGACCGGGCGTCGCCTCGGCGATCCCTGCCAGTCAAAGCTGGCGTCGACGACGGTGCATTTCGGCATGAACGGAGCACTGTCGCGCTCATCAAAAGTTAAGTCGTCGAGTGACTCCATCTGGTAGCCAAAAACAGCGGGATTCCACCGCAGCATTCCCATATGTGCGCAGGCATATGGATCGAGCAGCAGTTTGTTTGGATTGAAACGGTGGCCTGCTTCCGGTTCGTATGAGCCATGTGCACGCAGGCCGTAGATAGTTCCCGGTGTAACATCCGGCAGATAGCCGTGCCATACCTCGTCGGTATATTCGGGGAGCGCGACACGTTCAATCTCCTTCTGCCCTGTTTCGTCAAAGATACAAACCTCGATCTTTGTGGCGTTCGCGGAGAATACCGCGAAGTTGGTTCCTGTGCCGTCCCAAGTCGCGCCTCTGGGATTGGGCAATCCCTCTCTTAATAGATTCTTTAATATTGCGGCCATTAAGCTGGTAGGTGTCCTGTGCGAAGCGCAACGGTGAGACCCGTTCGTCGAAGGAAAGTTCCATTCTTCTGTTTGTAAGGCGCTGCGAGTTCCGGAATTGGCAACTCACCGCTATGCCGTAGATGCTTGTGCGAACGATCTTTCATCATGTAAACAAACGCATCCGCAGCAGCCTCGGGAAGGTTACTAATGGCGGAAGTGCCGGATGCCAGTGAATACCATAGCAAGGTTCAACTTATTTGCGGCCGCGATCACCTCGTCATCGCGCACTGACCCGCCTGGCTGAATAACTGCGGTAATACCGTGCTTTGCAGCTTCTTCGATACCGTCGGGGAACGGAAAAAAGGCATCTGAGGCCAGCACCGTCCCGGCGAGCGGAAGTACGGCCTTCATCGCTCCGACTTTGACGCTGTCTACTCGACTCATCTGTCCGGCGCCGACACTTACGATCTGTCCGGCTCTGCTGTACACAATCGCATTCGATTTGACGTGCTTGCAGACCTTCCACCCGAACAGCAAGGCCTCAAGCTCGTCGGCAGTAGGCGGCCGGGATGTCTTCACAGAAATGGCGGCGGAAGCGAGCGGCGCAATATCCGCAGTTTGCGCCAGCAAGCCGCCTGAGATTGACTTGACGACCAGTTCACCTTCGCCAGGCGGCACCTCAACTAGTCGCAAATTCTTTTTTGCAGTGAGAATTGCGAGCGCGTCGGGAGAAAAGGATGGCGCGGCAATTGCCTCGACAAACAGTCGAACGACTTCCTGTGCCGTTTCCTTGTCTACTTCCCGATTGAAGGCGATCACGCCGCCGAAGGCTGAAATTGGGTCGGCTTCCAAAGCCTTGCGATAAGCCTCGACCAGTTGGGGCTGCTCGGCGCAGCCACTCGGATTCGTGTGCTTGATGATGGCGGCAGCCGGCGTGCTGAATTCTTGAATCAACTGCCACGCCGCATCAAGATCTACGAGATTGTTGTACGAAAGCTCTTTCCCGTGAAGCTGCTTTGCTCCCGCAATTCCGCCTCGGTGAAAACTGTAAAGTGCGGCCTGCTGATGTGGGTTCTCGCCATACCGCAGGGAACTCGTTCGCGTCGCCGAAATCGACAAGACGGCGGGAAGAGCATCGACGCTGGTTTTGCCTTCGCTGTCGATCTGCGCCAACCGGCTCGAGACTGCTGCATCGTAAGCCGCCGTGTGCGCGAAAGCCTCTTGAGCGAAACTCCAGCAGGTTGCAGCGCTCACTTTCCCGCTGTTCTGGAGTTCAGACATGACGAGCTCGTATTGGTCCGGGGATACCACAACCACGACATCCTGGAAGTTCTTCGCGGCCGCGCGAATCATGGTCGGGCCGCCAATGTCGATATTCTCGATCAACTCCTCGCGAGTGACACCCGGCTTAGTCGCGTATTTTTCGAACTCATAGAGATTCACAACAACCATCTGGATGGGCGGAATGTCATGCTCCTCCAGAGCGCGCATGTGTTCGGGGTTGGAGCGCACGGCGAGAATACCGCCAGCGATGCGAGGATGAATCGTCTTGACGCGGCCGTCCAGCATTTCGGGGAACTCTGTAATCTCGGCCACTTCGCGGACAGGAATGTTCTCACCCCGCAGCAGTCTTGCCGTTCCGCCAGTTGAAATCAATCCAACGCCGAGTTCGTGAAGCTTGCGGGAGAACTCGACAATTCCAGTCTTGTCAGTAACGCTCAGGAGTGCGCGTTGAATGCGAGGCATAAACAATCATTTTGGCAGAGGGACGAGTGTAACAACCTGGCGGAGCGGGGCGACTAGAATCGAGATGTGTCCCAGAATTGCACTCTGATCCCCGGCGATGGAATCGGTCCTGAAGTCGCGCGCGCCACAGTCCGAGCAGTTGAAGCTACCGGCACTGATATCAAATGGCAGCTGGCGGAATTGAACCAAAACATCATTCTCGAATCCGGGAAGACGCTGCCGCAACATGTCTTAGATTCATTGAACGAGACTCGAGTAGGTCTGAAAGGTCCGGTTACAACGCCTATAGCGGGTGGATTTCAAAGTGTCAATGTTGCACTGAGGAAGACGCTTGACTTGTTCGCAAACGTCCGGCCCATAAGGACACTGCCGGGTATCAAGACTCGTTTCGAAGACGTCCGGATTGACATGGTGATCTTCCGCGAGAACACGGAGGATCTGTATTCCGGGCTTGAGCACGAGATTATCCCGGATGTAGTGACCAGCCTGAAGGTAATTACTCGAACGGCTTCAGAGCGCATTGCGAATTATGCGTTTCAATACGCACGTAAGAATCACCGCAAAAAGGTTGTGGCGATTCACAAAGCAAATATCATGAAGCTCGCTGACGGCTTATTTCTGCGCTGCTGCCGCGAGGTGGCCGAGAGGTATCCGGAGGTCGAATACAAAGAGCTGATCGTGGATAACGCGTCCATGCAACTGGTGATTCGTCCGGAGACCTTTGACATTCTTCTGCTCCCAAATCTGTACGGAGATATCGTGTCGGACTTGGCCGCCGGCCTGGTTGGTGGGCTCGGCATCGTTCCCGGGGCGAATATGGGAAAGACGCATGCGGTCTTTGAGGCGGTGCACGGGAGCGCACCGGACATTGCAGGACAAGGAAAAGCCAATCCCACGGCTCTGATGCTTTCCGCCGTAATGCTCCTTACTCACATCGGTGAAAACGCGGCTGCGGCCAAACTGCAGCAGAGCATTGAAGCGGTATATAAAGAGGGCAAGAACGTAACAGGAGATGTGGGCGGAACCGCGTCAACGGAGGAGTTCACGGATGCGGTTGTGAAAGCAGTGAAAGGATAAGTTGATATGAAGCTTCTTAGAACCACCCGCGGATTTATTGTTGAGGAGAATGAGATCTATTACTCGCTCGACGAGGGGGCCTGGACAACTACAGACTGGGATGCGCTTCTTGCTCGGGATGATCTTTACGAGTATCTGAATAAGGCTCTCCCGAAGCTGAAAGAGGTGCACGAACCTGCGCTCGGCGACATTGAAGCACCCATCGGTAACCAGGAAGTCTGGGCGGCGGGAGTTACGTATTACAAGAGCAGAGATGCCCGTGTCGAAGAATCGAAGTCGGCTGGCGGAGGCGACTTTTACCAGCGGGTGTATGACGCGGAGCGGCCGGAACTGTTCTTGAAGGCTACGCCGCATCGCGTAGTTGGTCCTGATGCCCCGGTTGCAATCCGGGCAGATGCTACCTGGTCCGTGCCGGAGCCCGAATTGGCTCTCCTGGTTACACCTTCGGGAAAGATCACCGGATACACGATCGGTAACGACATGAGCTCTCGCGACATTGAGGGCGAGAATCCGCTGTATCTTCCGCAGGCCAAAGTGTATGACCGAAGCTGCGCTCTAGGGCCGGCGATCCTGGTCAGCGAGAATCTGTTGCCGCCCTCGACCGAAATACGATTGGATGTCCTGCGTGGCGAGACGACTGAGTTTTCCGGCTCGACAACGCTTGAATCCTTGAGGCGGACTCCCGAGGAACTGGTCCGCTACTTGTACACGAGTAACAGGTTTCCGGCTGGTTGCTTCCTGCTGACGGGAACGGGAATTATTCCTCCCGACGCGTTCGCATTGCAGAATGGCGACCAGATTCGGATCACGATTACTGGAATCGGGACGTTGATTAACTCGGTCGGATAGGAGGGAGAGCAGATGTCATTTCACGGAAGCAACTTCATCGGGTCGGAACTGTCCGCGGCCGGCCAGAAGGTAATCAAGGCGTTCGATCCACGACAAGGCGCAACCTTAAGCGACACATTTCATGAGGCTACGGCCGAAGAGGTGGATGCGGCGGTAACGCTCGCGGCGAAGGCCTTCCCGGTGTTCCGCGAGACGAGTGCGGAGAAGGTGGCTGGGTTTCTGGAAGGAATCGCGACCGAGATCGAGGCGCTTGGCGACGAGCTTATCCAGCGGGCCGCAACCGAATCCGGTCTGCCGAAAGAGCGGCTGACGGGTGAGCGGGCCAGAACGGCAAATCAGCTGAGGCTTTTCGCCACTGTTGTAAGGGAAGGCTCCTTTGTCGATGCGCGAATTGACACCGCTCTGCCTGATCGCAAGCCGCTGCCGCGTCCCGATCTGCGTCGAATGATGATCCCGCTGGGGCCTGTGGCCGTGTTTGGCGCCAGCAACTTTCCGCTTGCATTCTCGGTCGCCGGCGGCGATACCGCCTCGGCTCTCGCGGCCAAATGTCCAGTGATTGTGAAGGCTCACCCGGCTCATCCAGGCACATCGGAGCTAGTTGCGACAGCAATCATCAGAGCCGTCCAGAAAGCGGGATTGCCGGACGGAACGTTTTCGATGATCCATGCGGCCGATCCCGAGGTCAGTATATTTCTTGTGAAACATCCGCTCACGAAAGCAGTTTCGTTCACGGGCTCAGAGCGAGCGGGTCGCGCTATCTTCAATGCCGCGGCGCAGCGCCCTGAACCGATTCCGGCGTATGTCGAGATGGGGAGCAATAATCCTGTATTCGTTTTGCCGGGGGCTCTCGATAGCTCACTGGATTCAATAGTTCAGGGACTTTTCGCTTCCATCAACGCGGGGGTGGGACAATTCTGCACGTCACCAGGAGTCGTCCTTGGCAGCTCGGGCGAGAAATTCAAGGCTTTTGGCGAGAAGCTGGCCGCGATGTTTGAGAACGGCGCTCCTGGGACGATGCTCCATCCCTCGATAATGAAGGGATATCGCAGCAACGTGGAACAGCGGTCGAAAGGGGAGGGCGTCTCCGTAGTTCGTTCCTCACAGACCGCCGATGAAAAGAAAACCGAAGCAACGCCAGTGCTGTTCGAGACCTCAGCTGAGGTTTGGCTTGGGGACAAGGACCTTGCAGCAGAGATCTTTGGACCAAGCACCGTCCTGGTTCGTTCTGAATCCAAAGCGGAGTTGCTGCGCGTCGCGGAAGAGTGGAATGGAACGCTGACGGCAACGTTATTCGGTACTCCGAAAGATCTCGAGGAGAACCAGGACCTGATAGTGATCCTACAGAACAAGGCCGGACGCCTGCTCTTCAACTCTTTCCCTACAGGAGTAGAGG
>JAOAPP010000656.1 GCA_025462985.1 Bryobacterales bacterium
GGCGCGAGAGTTTCTAAGCAGCAAGCGAACGGACGGGCCAAGCTGCCTCATCCTGGATGTGAGACTTCCTGGAGTCAACGGTCTGGATTTTCAGCGGGAGTTGGCTGACGCCGGCATTCTCATTCCGATCATCTTCATCACTGGTCACGGAGATATCCCGATGACGGTGAAGGCCATGAAATCTGGTGCAGTGGAGTTTCTCACCAAGCCCTTCCGGGACCAGGACTTGCTGGATGCGATCCATCAGGCTCTGAATCGCGATCGGGCGGCGCGCCAACAGCAAAGCGAGTCTGCCGAACTGCGAGAGCGATACACCTCCATGACCGCACGCCAGCGCGAGGTCATGGCACTAGTCGCTTCGGGCATGCTAAATAAGCAAATAGCTTTCGAACTCGGGACCAGCGAAATCACCGTGAAGATCCATCGCGGGCACGTCATGCAAAAGATGCGGGCCGAATCTCTGGCAGAATTGGTCAGAATGGCGGCTAAGCTCGAGCTTCCACCCGGTAAGAAGTAGGTTGGTATCGCTCCTTGCACAAAACACGTCTTCTAAACCGCGACACAGCTACCCTGGCTTCTTGCGGCAGGCCCAGGAAAAGATCTTCTGGACTGTGAGAAAGAGTCCCAAGGATCGGCCAGCGAGGTGAGACTAATAGGAAATGAAACCCTTTTCCAAACTCCGATGTTACGGTCTGGCGACGATTTCCTGCGGCGTCGCGTTGGCGGCGGCGTGGCCCATAGATGCCCCGGTCTCATGTTTCCTTCTTGCAGTTATGGTCAGCAGTCTCTTTGGAGGCTTGAGGCCCGGACTCTTATCTGTTGGCCTCACCGCCCTGTCCTTCAACTACTTCTTTCTGCGGAGGACACTCCCGCCGGCCGTCGAACCGGCTATTTACCTGCGATTCGCAGTCTTTCTGGGCGCGGCGTTGCTGGTCACTGGACTGATGGAGATAAAGCGGCGCGTTGAGGAATCTCGTAATCGCGCTGAAGTGGCTTTGCGCCAGGCGCAAACAAATCTCGCACGCGTCAGCCAGGCGACCACCATGGGAGAGTTTACCGCTTCGCTAGCGCACGAAGTAAATCAACCAATTGCAGCTGCTGTCACCGACGCCAACACCTGCTTGCGCTGGCTCAGGCGCGATCACCCCGATTTGGAAGAGGCATGCGGGGCCGCGTCGAGAGTCGTCAAAGACGCTACCCGTGCGGCGGAGATCATCAGCCGAATACACCTGCTTTTCAAGAAGGGCACTCCGCAACAGGAGTGGGTGGATCTTAACGAAGTCATTCGAGAGATGCTCGTCCTGCTGCGCAGCGAAGCGACGCGATACTCCATATCCATGCGCAGCAAGCTGGCCGGAGATCTTCCCGAGGTCATGGGAGATCGTGTGCAATTGCAGCAGGTTTTGATGAATCTTATGATCAACGGCATTGATGCAATGACGGAAGTGAAAGGGACGCGCGAGCTAATGATCACCTCGCAGCGAGCATAGAATGAGCAAGTGATGGTGTCGGTCAGCGATACAGGCGTGGGGCTCCCCGATCAGCAGGCAGACCAAATATTTAATCCGTTCTTTACCACGAAGGCTCACGGAACTGGCATGGGACTTCGGATCAGCCGCTCGATCGTCGAATCGCACCGCGGGCGCCTCTGGGCTACCGACAACTCGCCGCGCGGCGCAAGTTTTTGCTTCACTTTACCCACCAAAGCCGAGGGCAATGAATGAGCCCGCAGGGCACCAGCAGCGCTCTGTCTGGAGCGACTTGTTACGGACTGTCTGTTCATAGCGTATTAAGGCCCCTATACCAAAGCATAATTGTGCCATGGTTGATGTGCTATTAGGCTTCCACTATGGACATGCAAAGGAAGACGAAACTCGTGGCGATTGTCGATGATGATCATTCGATGCGCAGCGCGTTGCAGGGTCTCCTGAAAGCAGTCGGATTGTCGTCGCAAGCGTTTGCGTCGGCGGAGGAATTCCTCACGTCAGGTCAACAACATCAGACCGCGTGCCTGATCACGGATATCCGCATGCCGGGAATCTCCGGTCTGGAATTACAGGCAAGGCTGAACGCTGAGCATTGCAGGATTCCGACCATCTTCATCACAGCACATGGCGACGCCCAAGTGCGGATGCGAGCGTTGAGAGCAGGAGCCGTGGAGTTTTTGGCAAAGCCGTTCGACGACGAAGCCCTGCTCGAGACAGTTCGAGCGGCTCTGGAGAAGTGAGCCCGATAAACGAGCATGCATGTACCCGGCACCAGGAGGATATTGTGGGAGCTTTCGAAAATATCGGGAGTAGCGATCAGGCTTCTTCTAAGCGACGGTTCGAGCAACTCATAGGCAACAGTACGGCTCTGGAGGCAGTGCTCGAACAAGTCGAACGCGTCGCCCCTACTGATTCCACTGTTCTTATCCAGGGGGAAACGGGCACCGGTAAAGAGCTGATCGCGCGCGCGATTCACAATATCAGTTCGCGGTGCGGTTGCGCATTCGTAAAGCTGAATTGCGCTGCTATTCCGCTCGATCTACTGGAAAGTGAGCTTTTTGGCCATGAGAAAGGCGCCTTCACCGGAGCCATAGCGCAAAGGATTGGCCGTTTCGAATTGGCAGACAAAGGCACGCTCTTCCTGGACGAGGTGGGCGATATTCCCCTCGCGCTGCAGCCCAAACTGCTGCGCGTACTGCAGGAACAGGAGTTCGAGCGTTTGGGCAGCACTCACACTCACCACATGAACGTCCGGCTGGTGGCTGCAACGAACCGCAATCTGATGGAGATGGTAAAGCGGGGCGAATTTCGCAGCGACCTCTATTACCGTCTCAATGTCTTTCCGGTCTCACTGCCTCCGCTGCGGTCGCGCCGGGAAGACATTCCGGACCTGGTGGCCCATTTTGTCGAGATTTTTTGCCGTCGGATGGGCAAAAAAATCGAGCACATTTCTCCGGAGACAATGTTTGCGCTCTGCTCGTACTCGTGGCCAGGGAATATCCGCGAGTTGCAGAATCTGATCGAACGTGCCGTAATCCTTTCTAACTTCGGGGTACTACCCAATCCTCTGCCGACGGCGGCGGCGTCCAAGGATGATGCCATCATATTTCCTGCTGCAACCACTCTGAGGGACTCCGAACGCGCTCTGATTTCAAACACGCTTGAAGAGGTTGGGTGGGTGATCGGCGGCCCGAAAGGCGCAGCCGCCAAACTTGGCTTGAAGCGTACGACTCTGATCTGCAA
>JAOAPP010000683.1 GCA_025462985.1 Bryobacterales bacterium
CGATCCCGAGGTGCGGGCCAGCCATGTTCTCGTTGCGAAATCAACCAACGAATCGACACTCCTGCCTCGCCGAGATCATTTACAAAATGCTGCCTCCCCTCACAACGGCACAGCAGTCCCCAAACAAGCTTTTGACGGAAACTACGTTGGACAGCTTGTTCAGGATATCAATCCGCTCGAACCTGTGCGCGTCCAGTTTTCTCTCGAACGAAATGGTAATCACGTGACCGGCACCTACAGCGTGGGCCTGGGCGTAGGAGTGATCGAAGACGGCACAGTTAGCGGCAACGTGCTGAACTTTAGCTGGAGATGGGGTGGAACATACGGCTACGGTGTGATGCGAGTCACGCACGACGGCCGCGGCTTTGAAGGCACGTGGGGCTTCGAAGAAGCCAAAACCGGGGGTGGCCGCTGGTCCGCTTACCGGAAACCGTGACACCACTTCCGATACGACGCTATTGCTTCGTTACGTTTCCGGACTGGCCGCCTCCCTGTATCTGAACGGCGTACACTATCTAATCAGCAGATCGGCGGTCATGCAGATTAGCCTTTTCGGCAACTTGCGTATCAGTGTGGCGGGGGATTGCCTCACATCCCTCAACACAAACCGCCTCCAGTCCCTGATCGCCTATTTGATCCTGCATAGCGATACAGCCCAGCCGCGTGAACGGCTCGCCTTTACGCTGTGGCCTGCGTCCCGGGAGTCGCAGGCGCGCACAAATCTGCGGCAGCTTCTTCACAATCTCAAACGCGCCTTGCCGCCACAATGCAAGTCGCTGATCATCGATCATTTCGCTGTTCAATGGCGTCACGATGATTCTTGTGTAGTCGACACCATCGAATTTCAAGCGGCTATTGCCGATGCTGCCGCCGCGCGAACGCAAAAAGAGCCTGCACGGGAAATACGATCTCTCAAGACAGCGGCACAGCTCTACGAAGACGACCTTCTGCCTGCGCTCTACGATGACTGGCTCGCGCCTTTGCGCGAAGACTACCGGAGGGACGTGTGCGATGCCTTGCACCGTCTCGCCACAATGTTCGAACAGCAGAACGACTACGCGGCAGCCATTCCATCGGCCGATCGCCTCGTGCAACTGGATCCGCTAAGCGAGGCGCACCATCAACTGCTCATCCGGCTGCATGCAGCCAATCAGGATAGGGCCAGCGCGCTCCGTGCTTATCACCAGTGCATGCGCGTGTTGCGGCGCGAACTCGGCGTGGAACCAGGTCCGGCGACTCAGGAGCTATTCAAACGAATCCTGAAAGACGATCACGGCGCCGGTACGCGCTCACAGACATCGGGATCAGTCGTGTCTTCCCCGGCAAAGCCGGTATCGCATCTGCAGAGAGTGCGCGCGCTGGTTGGCCGATCCGCGGAATGGCATCAGTTGACATTGGCCTGGCAAACAGCGGTGGAGGTCGGTCCGCAAGTGGCCGTCATCTCGGGTGAACCGGGTATCGGAAAAACCAGGCTGGCGGACGAGTTGTATCAATCGTGCATTCGGCAAGGGCATGCGGCCGCGCGCAGCCGCTGCTACGCCGGACAGGGCCAGGCCGCGTACGCCCCAGTCGCAGAGTGGCTGCGCTCCGATGCGGTACGCGCTGGTTGGACAAACCTGCGAGCACAGCAACTCGCGGAACTCGTGCGACTAGTGCCCGAGATCTATGAGCAGTTCCCCGGCCTTGGGCTGCCCAAGCCCGCACAGCAGTCCAGCCCGCTCCCCGAAAGTTGGCAGCGGCTGCACTTCTATGAATCTCTGAACACTGCCATAGCAAAGAGCCGGAAGCCCATCTTGCTCTTTCTCGATGACATGCAGTGGTGCGATTCCGACTCGTTTGACTGGCTCAGTTCTTTGTTGACCTCTCCCGCGGCAACCGGGGTCCTGGTGTTGGTAACGGTGCGGGCGGAAGAAACAGGCCGCGAACATCCATTCAGCCGGTTTCTTGCAGGGCTGCGGCAATCGGGTATCGTTCTGGAAATCCCGCTCGAGCCACTCGGTGCCCAGGACACGGCCGAACTGGCCCGCCGCGAATCCCCGAAACCACTTGAAAGCGAGAACCTCGCAGACATCTTCCGCGCCACGCGAGGCAATCCGTTGTTTGTCGTCGAAAGTGTACGCGCCGGATTACAAAGCGCGCGGGTGCATGCGGTAATCACGGCAAGGCTCGCCCAGCTCACAGCGGCTGCTTACGAACTCGCTGGCCTTGCCAGCGTTATGGGCCGGCCATTCTCCGTCCAACTGCTTGAGGAGGCTACCGACTGGGACGAACGCACCGTGTCCGAAGCCCTTGACGAACTTTGGCGCCGGCGGATCATCGAAAGCCGGGGAGCTTCAGAGTACGACTTCACCCACGACCTCCTGCGCGAAGTGGCCTACTCTGAGTTGAGCCTGGTGCGCAAGCGTTATCTGCACCGCCGCGTAGCGCGAGCCCTCGCCGAAGTGCACTCGGCAAATACCGAAAGTTGGGACGGGCAGATTGCCTCGCATTTCGAACACGCCGGAATGGCGGAGGAGGCGATCCAATGGTTCCGGCGGGCGGCCGCTCAAGCTCGCCAGCGATACGCCGATTCTGAAGCGGCGGACCTTCTCAGGCGGGCCATTGCATTATGCCGCGAGCTTCCGGACTCTGACCGGAGATCGAAACAGGAACTGGATCTGCTCGTCACGCTCGGACCGGCCTTGGTGACCACAGAGGGCTACTCCGCTCCAGAAGTAGGAGCCACCTATGAGCGGGCTCTGGATCTCTCAAGACGGCTCGAGGACCGAAACATATTCGTCGTTCTAAGCGGCGCATGGGTATTTCACACCGTGTGCGGCGATCTGG
>JAOAPP010000719.1 GCA_025462985.1 Bryobacterales bacterium
CGCCATGATGACCTCTTCTGGACGGTCTGCTCTCAGTTTCAGCCCCCGGCAGGCGGGGCAAAGTCGATCCGGAAGGTAGCAGTCGCCGCCGCCTCCCGGATCGTCGATTCAACTTCGAGCTGACTACTTTATCTGTTTACTTGACTTGCTGCTGCGCGAGCCTGCGTACGCTTCAGGAAGTAGTCGATCAATTCGGAACTGCTGTTGCCCATCTCGACATCGAACGCTTCAATACGGTTTGTGAAGTAGTTGAAGGCCCAGACTGCCGGGATAGCCACAAACAAGCCGACGGCGGTGGTGATCAGTGCTTCCGAAATACCACCGGCCACAGCGCCGATACCGGTCGACTTCGAGGTCGAGATCGCCTGGAACGCGTGCATGATGCCGACGACCGTTCCGAACAGTCCGACGAAGGGAGCCGTCGAACCGATTGTTGCCAGACTGCTTACGCCGCGCTTCAGTTCAGCGTGAACGATGGCTTCAGCACGCTCCAGGGCACGACGGGAGGCTTCAATGTCTTCCCCAGAGATTTCTGCGCTCATCTGATGCGCTTTGAATTCCTGCAGACCAGCCACGACTACCTTCGCCAGATGGCTCTTGCTGAAGCGATCCGCGATCTTCACAGCTTCATCCAGCTTGCCTTCGCGCAGGGCGCCAGCTACTGCTGGAGCAAATGCGCGGGACTGCTTACGGGCAGCGCTGTAGGCAATGACACGGTCGATCATGACACCGATGGACCACGCCGACATGATAAAGAGCACAAGGACAACGCCCTTGGCCAACCAGTTCATCGTCCCCCAAAGCGTACGGAGATCGAAGTTGATCCCCTCCTGTTCCTGGAGGAGCCACAAGGCCCAGACTTGAAGTTGTAATACCATTCTTATCTCCTAAGTTGAATCGAACTAACTTGACTCTTATCGGACTCTCTTGGACAACGGTCTGTCCAATAATATTACTGACTAAGCGTGAAGTTCACGATGATGTCAGTAATGACCTCTACCGCCTGACCGTTTAACTGCGTCGGCTTGTACTTCCACTGCAGAACTGCTTCCTTTGCCGCATTGACGAGCAACGGATGGCCACGCACCAAGACCAGGTTTTCAATGTTGCCCTCTTTGCTGATCGTCGCGGTGAATTCAACAGTCCCCTGCACACGGGCGGATTTCGCCAGCGGCGGGTAGACCGGTTGAACACGGCGAATCAGGTTCGCTTCCGCAACTCGGCCACCGATTGCCACGGGACCGGTCGGAGCCTTCTTGGCCGGCGGTGGCGGCGGCGGCGGTGCGGCTCCTACTCCACCGACAACACCACCAATTACTCCACCAACTGCTCCGCCATCACCAACTCCGCCTTCAACACCCGCACCCACGTCCGGCGGAGGCGCGGCTTCAACGATCTTGGTGATCTGCTTCGGAATGACGCGAGGCGCCTGGAGCTGATTGTTCACAAACTGCCTGACCACCGGCTTCGGCTGCACTTTTGGCGCGGCCGGGGGAGGCGGTGGCGGCGGGGGAGGAGGCGGCGGGGGCGCCACGAGCATACTCTTCAGCTGGGCGCTGGGCAGTGCCTCCGTATAGATCAGGGGAATCAGGATGACAACACAAATCAGCCCTATCTGTATTAACAGAGAAACGAGGACCGTGTATTTCTTCTTTGTTTGCTGAGTCCCGTCAACAAATGTTTGCTCAAACATGTAAATTCCCTCGCTCCGGACCACATACGACGGTCCGGCTGATTAACAACACCGTCGGACGGCGGCAGTAGCCTCCGTCCGCATCACCGGTTTACAACGCCTTTACCGGCTTTCACAACTGGCCTGGTCCGCGCTTCCGGCACATTCACCGGCCTCGCGCTCACCTTACGCCCGGATCCTCTTCGGCCCTCGGCCAAATCCTGCCAGAAGATCAAAATCGGACTGGCGATAAAGATCGAAGAGTAAGTACCAACAATAATTCCTACCACTAAGGCGAATGAAAATCCGTGCAGTACTGGGCCGCCAAACAAATACAACGAGATGGCCGTCAGAAAAGTCAACCCGGACGTCAACACGGTCCGGCTCAACGTCTGATTGATACTCCGGTTGACAATCTCGGTGAACGATCCGCGAGCATGCAGCTTCAGATTTTCGCGAATCCGGTCGAAGGTCACGATCGTATCATTCATCGAATAGCCGACCAGAGTCAAGAGCGCCGCGATCACGGTCAGATCGATCTCTTTATTGAAGAGCGAGAACAACCCAATCGTGATGATCGTGTCGTGGAAGACCGCAATCACAGCCGCCACACCATAGATCCACTCAAACCGAAACGCGATATACACCAGCATGGCCGCCAGAGCAATCAGGACCACATTGATCGCCTGCTGTCGCAGATCAGAGCCGATCTTCGGCCCAACCACCTCGACATTGCGAATCGCAAACGAACCAGGAAAGCATTCCGCTTTGATTACGTCTAATATCTTCGGCGTCACACCAGACACGCCCGACAGCTCATCCAAATTCCGAATCAGCCCCGAATGAGGCGGCGTATCACGGAAGGACGTAATCTGTTTCGTCAGCGCTGTTAGTTGATCTTCCGATAACCCGACGCCCGCCCGCGCCAGCGGATCGCGCAGCCGATCCGCAAGGGTCGCCTGCCCAGACAGATTGATGTCCAACTTGCCCGTGGAGTTTGGATTAAACGCCTGATTAAGGCTCGTCAGCATGTCGCTTCGAACCGTTTGCAGCGCCTGATCACTTCTGCCCTCGAGTCCCGTCGAAATGAAAACCTCCTGCGTGCCGCTCACTTCCTGAACAGAGATGTCGCCAGGGATCTTCTTATGTAGGGCCGAGCGGATCGCCTCAGCCGGGGGCCTTTTTGCAAAGTTGACGTCCATCAGCGCGCCGCCCGTAAAATCAATGCCGTATCTCGGTCCGCCCTTCACCAGCAGACTGATCAATCCAGCCGCCGTGAGCAACAGAGACAGGATGATGAACGGCCATTTCCTGCCCAGAAAGTCGAAATTCGTTTGCTTGAAGATTTCCATCTGAATCTAGAAGCCGTCATCTAAGGGAATAGACACCGGCTGTTAACAAAGGTTCCCAATCCACAGTGCGGGACCGCCAATTTTACTGGCGGTCAGCCGCTAAATACTCAGCTCCGTGACCGGCTTTGGCCGTGACAGCTCCCAATCGAAGATGAACTTTGACACGAAGACCGCCGTGAAGACGTTTGCGATCAAACCGATCACCAGCGTCACCGCGAATCCCTTGACTGGACCAGAGCCGAACAAAAAGAGAATGGCGCACGAGACCACCGTCGTCACATGTGTGTCGATGATAGTCACAATCGCCTTGCTGAACCCGGTATCAACGGCGGGAATCACGGCCTTGCCGCCCCGCAACTCTTCGCGGATCCTCTCGAAGATCAACACGTTGCTGTCGACCGCCATACCGATGGTCAGAATGATTCCGGCGATTCCGGGTAGCGTCAGCACCGCTCCAAAGTAGCTGAGGCAGGCGATCAGGATGATGGCATTCAATATGAGCGCCAGGGTGGCATTGATCCCGCTACGTTTGTAGTAGATCAACATGGCCACAATGACGGCCAGAACGCCCGCCACACCTGCGATGAAGCCTTCGCGAATCGAGTCTGCGCCCAAAGACGGTCCTACGGTATTTTCCTGAAGGAAGACCACGCTTGCCGGCAGCGTACCTGCCTTGAGATTCAAAGCGAGATCAGATGCCTCTTCCTGGGTACCGGCCCCTTCGATGACGCCCTGGTCATTGATCTGATTACGGATACTCGGCGCTTCGAGCACCTTGCCGTCCAGAACGATCGCCAGCCGGTTGCCGATGTTGGCGGCCGTGTACGTGGAAAAGCGTCGGGCCGCATCCTGGCTCAACACAAATTCGGTATCCCAGGTATTGGGCATCTGGCCTTGCTGCGGACGGGCATCCCGGATATCCGGACCCCGGACTATCGGAGTGCGCGCAACCAGGTACACACCCCCGCCTTTGCCATTGGCGGCCGCGCCGGCCGAGCCAATCAGACGCGTTCCCAGCGGAAGCACGCCATTGTTCTGCGCCAGCGCCTCTTCCCTGCTCTGATAGGGACCGCCCTTCACATCGTAGAGCTCCAGCTTCGCCGCAGTCTGAATGATCTGCTTGACGCGAGCCGGGTCGTCCACGCCGGGCATCTGCACCAGCAGTTGCGAATCGACGTCCTCGCGGCGCTGCTGCACGCTCGCCTCGCTCAAACCAAGGGCATTGATCTTTTTGTCCATGGTGTTCTTGGTCTGCGACAGGACGTTCTGCCACATTTTCAGAGCGTCTGAAGGACGCAGCGTCAAACGATAGTCGGTTCCGTTGACCGGGGTCAGCAGCCAGTTTGAAAACTGTTCAGTGACCACGCTCCGAAACGCTCCGGCCTGCGTGGGAGGCACTCCCTTGACCTGAATGGCGACATGCGTCGCGTCCTGCAGGGAATGAGCCTCCGCCACATCGACGTCCGCAAACTGGACACCCGCTTTCTTTAGCGCCTCTTTCAGCGCATCGGCGCGGGTACCGGTCTCGCTGTTGAAGGCGTCCTGCTGCTGCACCTGCACCACCAGGTACGTTCCACCCCGCAGATCGAGGCCCAAATGAATATTGTTGTGCCAGTTCGCGGACAACTCAGCCGCATTTTTCGGCAGACCGATGATGCCGTAAACACAAACCAGCACCACGACCAGAATCAGAATGAATTTAAAGCGAAGATGACGTTTCATGAAAGCACTACCAGGCTAACTTCGGCCTACTTCTTTATCCCTTGCTCGTCTGCATTCACGACGCTCGTCACGGCGCTGCGGGCAATCTGGATTTTTAGGTTGTCGGGCTTGATTCGCAGTATAAGCGTATCATCGTTGACGGCCACAATGGTGCCGATGATACCCCCCGAAGTCAGTACCGTCTGGCCGTTCTGAAGCGCTTTGATCATCTCCTTCGTATTCTTCTGTTGACGCCGCATCGGCATGAACACAAGGAAGTAGAAGATCGCCACCATCAGGACGATCGGGAGCAGGCCTTTGATGAAGGAATCGGCGCCGCCTGGCGCAGCCTGCAGTAGGAGGAATAAGAACAGCATAAAGCTCCTGAATCAATTGAGTTCCTGCGGCGCTCGGAGAAATTGCCTCCATGCGCTGGTTGAACTATTCGGAAGGATAACCCAGGCGTGGCTTATCTCCGCCAGATTAGCCTCCGGCTTCGACAGGCGCAGCGGACTGCAGGGAAGTTAAAAATTCCGGATACTTCCCAAGCAAAATAGCGTGCCTGATTCGGCGCATAATGTCAAGGTAATACCGTACATTATGCAGCGTGGCCAAGGTGGAGAACAGGATCTCGCCCGCCTGGAAAAGATGTCGCAGATAGGCTTTGCTGAATGTGCGACACGTATAGCAGAGGCACTCCGGATCGAGCGGGGTCTTATCCTCTATATATTGCGCGTGCTTGATTACCACCTTCCCGCGTGATGTAAACAGATATCCATTTCGGGCATTGCGCGATGGCAAAACACAATCCATCATGTCAACCCCATGCGCGACGTAGCGCGGCAGCTCATCCGGCATCCCGACTCCCATCACGTACCGCGGCCTGTCCGCAGGAAGTAGCGGCGCGGTCAGGGCGGCCATGTCCTGGCTCAACTCCCGTGGCTCGCCGACCGAAAGGCCGCCGATAGCGTACCCTGGAGCATCCAGCTCCATCAGGGCCTCCGCGCAGGCCCTTCGCAGATCCGGGTACATCGAACCCTGCACGATGGGGAACAGAGCGCAATGCAGCCCCTTCTCACGCCGGAGGTAGTGTGCATACCCGGCTCGCGCCCAGCGGATCGTCCGGTGCATGGATTCAAGCGCCGTCGTGTGCGTCACCGGATAGGCCAGGCATTCGTCCAGCACCATCATGATGTCGCTTCCAAGCGCCAATTGCACATCCACAGTGCTCTCCGGACTGAAGAAATGCGGATCCCCGTTCAGGTGCGAGCGGAACAGCACGCCCTCGTCCGTCACCTTGCGCAGCGTGTCCAGGCTGAAGACCTGAAAGCCGCCTGAATCAGTAAGAATCGCTCGCGGCCAGGACATGAAGCGGTGCAATCCGCCCACACGCTCTATCCGTTCGTGCCCGGGCCGGAGGAAGAGGTGATAGGTGTTGCCCAGGATGATTTTGGCGTCTAGGTCATCCTGAAGATCGCGCGGGGTGAGCGCCTTTACGGTACCCTGAGTGCCGACCGGCATGAAGACGGGGGTTTCAATCGTGCCGTGAGCGGTATGGATCAACCCGGCACGTGCACCGGTTTGGGCACACGTCGCCTGGACCTCGAAGCGAAGTGCTGACATGGATACTCCTATTGTCCTACTTGCTGCGCTTCGCTTTCCACCAGTTCCGGCTGAACCCCGCGGCTAGAAAGAGGAACGCCTTCCCAGCGCGCGATCACGGCGGTAGCCACACAGTTGCCGAGGAGGTTGACCGACGTCCGGCACATGTCCATCAAGGCATCGACTCCGAGGATCAGCGCAATGCCTTCCTTCGGCAGATTGAACGTGGTCAGTGTCCCCGCCAGGATCACGAGCGAGGCGCGCGGTACGGCCGCCACTCCTTTGCTAGTCAGCATCAGGGTAAGCATCATCGTGATCTGGACGCCTAACGGCATGTGCACGCCCGCAGCCTGCGCGATGAAGACTGACGCTAGCGCCAGGTACAAAGTAGAGCCGTCCAGGTTGAAGCTGTACCCGGTCGGCAGGACAAACCCGACGATGTGCTTCGGAATTCCGAACCGCTCCATATTTTCGAGCGCCAGAGGTAGGGCCGCCTCGCTCGAAGCCGTGGAGAAGGCCAACAGAAACGGTTGCCGCGCGGCGAGAAAGAATCGGTGCAGCGGCACCCGGGCGACCGACAGCGCTCCGCCCAGAACGAGAAGGACGAAAATCGCCTCGGCCAAGTAAAGACTGCCGACCAGCTTACCGAGGCTGAATAGAACGCCGACGCCCTTCGATCCGATGGTGACCGCAATGGCGGCTCCCACTCCGAACGGCGCCAGGTACATCACGTACTTGGTGTAGCGGAACATCACTTCGGCTACGGCCGCCGCAAAGGCGACTACCGGCTGTGCCTTTGGGCCGATCGCCGAGCAGGCCGCCCCGAACAAAAAGAAGAACACCACCATCTGGAGCACGTCGCCCTGCGTCAGAGCTTCGAAGATGTTGGCGGGAACCGCGTGTTCGAGAACGCCGGTCAGCGACACAGGCTTGGCCAGCGCCGGCACTGCCGAGGCGCTCTCACCCGCCAGCGACAGCCCTGCCCCGGGCTGCAGTACGTTCACGACCGTCAGGCCGATCACCAGCGCCAGCGTGGTGGCGACCTCGAAGTACGTAATCGCCTTCAGAGCGATCCGTCCCATCGTTTTGAGCTCACCGGCGGACGAAATGCCGTAAACCAGCGTGCCGAACAGGAGCGGCCCCACGATGGACTTAATCAGGCGGAGGAAGATGTTGCTGATAGGCGCCAGGTTCTGCGCGAGATGCGGAAAGAACACGCCCAGCAAAATGCCGGCCAGCAGCGCAATGAAAATCCATGAGGTTAATGAAAGGTTTTTGAGTGCCCGCAGAATGACTTCCTATGATAGAGTCTTCCCGACGTAACTTGAAGAGGGGCATGTCAAGGGCACTCTCGCAAGGCTACGTTTGAGATTGGGGAAGTACCGCCATTCTAGCGAAAGCTGGGACCGTAGGAGATCCTTCTCGGGCCCCAGCACCAGACTCGACGAGTAAACCCGAAAGAGTCTCTGAAGCGTAACTGCGCGGTGAGAATTCCCGACCTTGGCGTGCCCGCACGAGACTCTTTCGATGCGCTACTTCTTTTTTTTGGGTTTTTTGGTTTCTTTCTTCTGGTCCCGACTTTTTGCCATCAACGTTTATCCTCCTTCCCTTACTATCGCCGACGAGCGAAAAGGAAACAACAGAGGACGGCGCCCTCCGTGCGAACTGGTGGATCTGCGACTGACAACGTACCTATAGAAACGCGCTGATTCCGAAGATAGATTAGGTAAGGCGAACGACAGACCAGGAAAGGACCCTGCATTGCGCGCCCACCGAAGCTTCTCCGAGAACAATCACCGCAATCCAGCTAGCTCCGACCGAGAGGAGAGAACACACCCTGAGCGTTGTCACCCAACGACCTTCA
>JAOAPP010000725.1 GCA_025462985.1 Bryobacterales bacterium
TTGCGAATCTCCAAAGGGGCTAGAAAACGAGCCTCTTGTCCGGGGAGAATGTGAAGGATGCCGTTAGGCTTGGCCTGATCGGACGACACCTTCGCCACCAGCCGCGACGAAGCTAGCCCTAGCGAGCACCGGAGCGCGGTCTCTTTCGCTACTTCCTCATGCAGGAGGTGCGCCGCGCGAAGGGGTGGCCCGAAAAGCCGTCCAGTGCCCGTGAGATCGAGATAAGCCTCGTCAATCGACGCCATTTCCACCTGCGGAGAAAACCGGTTCAAGATCGCAAATACCCGCTTGCTGTACTCGCGGTATCGGTCCGGATGCCCTTCGACGAAGATAGCCTGCGGGCACAGGCGGCCGGCTGTTCGGAGAGGCATGGCAGAATGGACGCCGAATTTCCGCGCCGCGTAAGAAGCCGCAGCCACTACGCCTCGTTGGTCCGCTTTGCCTCCCACAACGACCGGCTTGCCCTTCAAAGATGGATCGAACAGTTCTTCCACAGAAACGAAGAACGCGTCCATATCGACGTGGCAGATCAACCGTTGCATTAGGGAGCCAAGGTGGCCGTAATCACCCGCGGCCAGCCGGCCAGATCCGATACAACGTCAATGTCCGTCCAGCGTGCTGCAAGCAACTCGCGCACCCCGGCGAGTGACTGATAGCCGAGTTCCATCATCAGTCGTCCACCGGGCTTCACTGCCTGCTCGGCTCCTGCCAGCAGCCGGTCGTAAATCTCAAGTCCACTATCGCCTGCAAACAATGCAACGTGCGGCTCCCATTCCCGAACTTCGCGCTGCATGTTGGCGGCGTCACCGCCCGGCACATACGGCGGATTCGAGAGTAGCAGATCCACGCAATGCGGTCTCACTCCTTCGAGCAGATCAGCCGCAAAGAACGACACCGGAGCACCGAGAGATTGACGGTTCCTGTCAGCCACCCGGAGGGCGTCACTAGAGATATCTGAGGCCAGGACAGGCCGTCCGCTCTCGATCGCCACGCTGATAGCAATCGCACCGGAACCGGTTCCGACATCCAGCACTGTCAACTCACCTTTGCCCTTCAAATGTCCAAGCGCCGTCTCCACCAAATGCTCAGTTTCAGGGCGGGGAATCAGCACGTGCTCATTCACCATAAACTCGCGCCCGTAGAACTCCTGCCGATGAGTGATGTATTGGGTTGGCTTGCCTTTTAGCCGCTCATCCAGATAGCGGCCGTAGTGAATCCATGCACGCTCCGGCAACTCGTCCTCGCCGTGCGCATAGATGTAGGTGCGGTCCCGATGAAGCGCATGACAAAGCAGCACCTCCGCTGTGAGGCGAGGGGCACCTACCGCGGCACGGTCCAGAATATCGGTTCCTTGCTGCAGCGCGCTCTGTACGTTCACTGGAGAAAGTTGCTAGGCGGCCTGACCTTCACGCAGAAGTGCAGATTGATAGAAGGACGTGACGGCATCCACGATCGGTTGCATGCGGCCTTGCATAACCAAGTCGAGCTGATGCAGTGTCAAGCCGATCCGGTGATCGGTCACACGGTTTTGGGGGAAGTTATAGGTCCGGATCTTTTCGCTCCGGTCGCCCGTTCCGACCATGCTCTTACGCTCAGCCCCGATTGCCGCCATCTGCTTCTCGATCTCCATTTGGTAGAGACGCGAACGCAGCACCTGCATCGCTTTGGCACGATTTTTAATCTGCGACTTCTCGTCCTGGCACGAGACAACCGTGTTGGTCGGCAGGTGGGTGATACGAACAGCGGAATACGTCGTATTAACGGACTGCCCGCCCGGGCCGGAGGAACAGAACGTATCGATGCGGATGTCCTTGGCGTCGATCTGCACATCGACCTCATCCGCTTCCGGCATCACCACAACCGTGATGGTCGAGGTGTGAACGCGTCCTTGAGTCTCTGTCGCGGGAACCCGCTGGACGCGATGCACTCCGCTCTCGTATTTTAAGCGGCTGTATACGCGTTTCCCGCTGACAATGGCGATGACTTCGTTCAGGCCTCCGACAGAGGACTCGCTCATGGAGGTGATTTCCACTTTCCAGCCCTGTTCTTCGGCGTAGCGAGTATACATTCGGAAGATCTCGCCACAGAACAGCGATGCCTCATCTCCACCAGCGCCCTTGCGGATTTCAAGAACAACGTCTTTCTCGTCGTTCGGGTCCTTGGGGAGCAGCAGCAACTGGAGTTCCTGCTCAATCTCCGCGAGAGTCGGTTCCAGCCGGGCGACTTCCGCCTGCGCCATCTCCCGAAGATCCGGATCGCTTTCTTCCAGCATCAGGCGCGCGTCCTGCAGTTCCTGGTCGGCCTTTTTCCACTCGCGGTATTTGCCGACAATCTCCATCAGCTCGCTTTGCGCTTTGCTGGTCTTCCGGTATAGCTCGGAATCGTTGATGACGGCCGGATCGGCCATCTTGTCCGTCAGGTCGTTGAAACGCGCTTCTGATTGGTCCAACCGATCTCTATATTGCATTCCACTCCGCCCTAGGCTATTACGAGCTCGCCGCCCTGGGCGCGCTCCAGTTCCATTGCGCGCTCGAGCGCATGGATAGCCACTTCAGTCTGTCCATTTGATGGCGGCTGGGTAGTCACACGTTGCAACCAAAGCCCGGGCCGGGTCAGAAGAGCCATCAATCCGCCTTGCCGCTTGGCAGCGAAACGGATCAGTTCATAGCTGACGCCGGTGATGAGCGGCAGTAGCGCGATGCGGGCGGCCAACTTTCCCGCGAAGTTGTCTATCGGCAGGAAGGCGTAAAAGATCATCGAAATGACCATCACAACCAGCAGAAAGCTGGTTCCGCAGCGTGGGTGCCAGGTGACAAACTGCTGCGCCCGTTCGACGCTGACCGGCTCGCCCGATTCAAAATTAAACACCACCCGGTGTTCGGCCCCGTGATACTCGAAGACCCTGTGGATATCCTTCATCCGCGAAAGTAGGGTAAGGAAGGCGAGAAAGATCACGATCCGAATCGATCCGTCCACCAGGTTGATAGCCAGCCGGCTACCCACAGCGGGAACGGCCTTGCCCAATTGCGTGGCGAGAAACAGCGGCACGAACTTGTACATCGCCAGGAAGAACAACAGGGAGGACACAATGTTCAGCCCCATGGCCCAGGAGCCGACATCCTTTTTATCGGCCTTTTTTGCCGAGTCGTCGCCAAGCGCGCAGGCCGCCGAGAATCGGAGCGCCTTCATGCCGAGCCACATCGCCTGGCCGAGGGTCCCGAGCCCGCGCAGCACGGGGAGCTTGAACATCGGGTACTGTTGAGACAGCCGGGGCAGCGGGCTTTCTTCGGTGACGATCTCGCCATTCGGCTTGCGCACGGCAACGCAGTAGCTGTGCGGGGACCGCATCATCACGCCTTCCATAACCGCCTGGCCGCCGACGAGCGTTGTTTCTTCGCCGTTCTCCAGAATGGGCAACAGCTGTATGTGCGTGAAAAGGCGCACGAATCGCGAGAAGCTCAAGATAAGAGGGAACTCCTTCCTTAGTATAACTGTTGATGTAGCCTTGCATTCTCTCTTCGTATTCGTCTCAATCCTCGCCATCATTCTGCAAGGTTTAGCACTTTACGGCGCGCTTTTCGGCCCCGACCTCCCTTATCGAGTCAAAAGGCCGCCGGAAGCGCCAATCGATTCCCCGTACTTCCGTTCGCTGTTGGCAACCCTGACACAGTCGGAACTGCAGCCCGGAAACCGCATCGAGGTCCTGACCAATGGGCCTTGCTTCTATGAAGCTCAACTCAAGGCCATCGCCGCCGCCCAGCGGACGATCAATCTCGAGGCCTATATCTTCCACAAGGGTGATATCACAAGGCGCTATGTGGAAGCGCTGACGGAACGAGCCCGTTCGGGAGTCGAGGTGAAATTGACGCTCGATTATATTGGCAGCTTCTCTACTTTTCGCTCGTATTTCAAAGATCTGGAAGCGGCCGGCGGGCGGGTCGAATGGTATCACCCGCTTCGCTTGAGCCTGCTTCTCAAGGCCAATAACCGAACCCATCGGGAACTGCTCGTCGTTGACGGGAGGGTCGGCTTCATCGGTGGCGCTGGAATCGCCAACCAGTGGGCGGAGAACCAGGGCAAAGAGAAACGCTGGCGGGATACCGTCCTGCGAGTGGAAGGACCTTGCGTGGCCGCCCTGCAGTCCGTGTTCGCCCAGAACTGGCTGCGTGTGTCGGGCGAAATCCTCACCGACGGGGGCC
>JAOAPP010000739.1 GCA_025462985.1 Bryobacterales bacterium
AGCTGCATACTCATCGCATTCGGACGGCTTTGAGTTTGTGGTCGCTGACGCCGGCATTGGGGTGCTCGAAAGTCTCCGACAGAATCCGCAATTCGGAGACCTCAGCGATTCGGGTGCCGCGCTGTGCACGGCTATGCAGGACGGTGTTTCATCGATTGTTAATCAGGGAAACCGTGGCTACGGTATCGGTTTGCTTTTTCGAAAGCTGGCGGGACACGGCGGCGACGTGAGATTTCGAAGTGGTGATCACGCGCTGACCGTTCGGGGCAATAGCCTCTCGCTCAACGGCAACGCCGAGATCGCACAACGTGCTGCGACACCCGGCCTCGCCGTTTCCATCCTGTGTCGACGCCCGCATTGACGTCACGCAGAGCGTAAGCGTTCTCGCTGATGCGCAGTATCAAGCACGGATCTGACAATACGAATGTTGTGAATAAGCAATCCGTCGATGGGATCACCTGTGGGCATGGCGTATTTCGTCCACTTCACTCGGCCGGTTCCTGTAATGTAAGCGCGACGGCGCTTGATCGAGCGCATATATGCTTCTGTCTCAATCAGTACGACATGCGCAAATGCGGACCGGAGCGTCTCGAGCTTCCGGGTCCCGCCCCTCACGATTAGGGTCAGCGGACGACCAACTGCCTTGGCGATTTCACAGAGATGATTCACATGCCAGTCGATACGGCTTGCATCCCCGCAGCCCGTGGCAAATTCGAACGCGAGCGCGCTGACCTCCGGACGTGCGACGATGAAGTGAGTGAACCGTTCGTAGTCACGGTCCGTACGAGCATTGGTGTGGAGAGCGGCCGGTATCCCTGCCTTCATGCACTCGGCCCAGACAAGAGCGAGGCGTTTCATCGCGTGGAGATTGTCTGGCCTGGGAACGTCCGTGAACAGACTAAAGTTCGGAATGGCAATTAGTCCGACGCCGAGGTCCCGCATTCGCCTGAGCGTTTCTTCACGATTCGGCATTTCCCACCAAGCTTCGACGCGATGGTCCTTTCCTGCTCCGGAGACGACGATCGTCGCGCCTGGCTTCACGCCGAACCTCGCGCACAGTCCTTCGTGATCAAGTTCACGCGTGCGGCCGGTCGCCGTGGAGACGACATCGTACAGAGAGAGGGCGATCGCTGGTTCGGCCAGCGGAATCTCCCGCGCGTACTTGCCGCCGATGTAAGGCAGAATCACCGGTAACTTGGGCACTGCGAGAGGAGACACCCGCTCGACATTGGTCAACTCGTACCCCCCAACTTCGCGGAAGCGGCGCACATATTCTGACGGCTTCCGCGGGCACACCATCGTGCACGCCGCTGGATCAGGACATCTGCAATACTCGTTGCAGTCGATCAGGCCAGCCGGAACTCGCAACCCTCCGCACGTTTCAAACAGCGGACAAGCGGGACAACCCGGTGCGAGCGGTGAGTAGGCTGCGTCATCCCACAGCTTATGAGACAGGGATCTCTTTCCGGAATTGCGCACTGCGCTTTTCGTCATGTCATGATCCTCAAGTCCGCACTATCGCCGAAGGTACCGAGTCTTACCACTTGGACGGCAGCAATACCGAACGCTCCTCGCAGTGCTTCTTGGACATCTGCTGGAGGATTCTTGATGATTCCGACCCGTGTCTGACAGTTGAGGACCGCTATACTATCGCCGTCTTCCTGGATGCACAGTTCGTCTCCTACCGATATCGCCCGAGACGATGGAAGACAGTCTGCGGTAATGAGCCGCTGCACCTCGGTCAGGTGCATGTCGAGGAGTGTGGGCTGCCTGAGCTCATCGAGGCCGCGGCCCCAGCCTTTGCGCCACGGCTTGCCGGCAAGTTTGGTTATGAAATCGAGCCCCATCAGATTGTCCCCAGCACAGGCCGGAAGAACTTCGTCTTCCCTTGCTGCGCAACGATCATCAGGCCTTTCGTGGCAAGACTTGCGAGACGGTTATTCCAGGCCGTTGAGCTCAGACCCATTTCGGGAATACTGGCCGCCAGGTCCGGCGCACTCGCGCGCCCGAGTTTAAGGAGTATCTGAAATGTCTCTTGCTCTGCCGGATCGAGCGTACCGATCAGATTGGCGCCCGCAGCAACGCCTTCGTCGTCCACGCTGCACGACCAGAGCGCGTCACCGGTCTTCGAGAGGAAGAACGTGAGCTCTTCGAGTACCGGCCCCGAGGCGTTCGCGGCGACGACATAAATGTTTGGCAGGGCGGATCGGGTGTAGTCACGAAACGCGATCACACTCTCTCGTAGAAACGAGGAGGTCGCCACGTCGATATCTGAGAAATCGACGTACACGATCTGTGGATCGTCGCTCGGCGTGATCGCGGAGATCAACTCAGCAAGCAGTTGTCGACCGCCCATCGCACCACTCAAAATCTTGGACCCTCTAGCTGCAAATACCGAAAACACCATTGAGCTCATTTCCCTCACCTCGTTCCATGAGGATAATGAGAACCCGGCTCGCTGTCAAGTCGCTATGTACGATGAGTTCCAGCGGTGATAACCGGAGTTTCTTGGCTCCCGCCCGTTTGTCAGTAGGGCATCCTTGCCTCGACTTTACTCTATGTTAGCGGGCTGTTCTAACACGGAGCTTAAAAAGAGGGACCGTCCCCGCGAAAGTCAGTATGGAACTATGCTACTACGGCTGGCAGGTTGGTCCTGTCTCCCCGCCGACTGAGGATTCGAAACTTCCGACTCGCCGTCAACAGTCTGCCTAGGCACCTAGGCATCAACCCTCGCCGTGCATACGGCAACAAAGGCAGCTACGAACATGCTCATTCTCGTATCTTCGCTCTGCCATGGCTTTCTGACGGCTGGGAGATGCTGATGCAGCTCCGGAAACCAATTTGCTACGATATTCGCGAGGTCTTTGCGCGTAGTCACGTTAAGTGCCTTTTGCGCAGCGTCTATTGCAATCGCTTTTCGCGTGCTCTGCAGTGAGCGAGTGCACTCCGTCAGGGCCATCAGTTGCCGTTTCGCACGAACACCGCGCCTCGTCCTCTCGGTCGCCTCGAACGCGATCACGGTGATTTTGTATCTGCGAGCGAACGACTCAACCCGGTCGAGGAACTCCTCATCACTCTGCGAGTAGAGTCGCGCTACGCCCCAATCAAGGAGTCGTTGTCCGTTCTCGAGCACAGCAAAGCCAAATCCCTTCGGGCAAGGCACCACACCAAGCACGCGGACATACTGTCGCGGAGCCGGTGTCATTACTATGCAGCGCGCACGTTATCCTCCTCACCAACGATGGCCTTTAGCACCTCGATCTTCCGCTCGATCTTTCTTGAACGAGGCTTCTTCTGGAAGTAGGCGAGCATGCCGACCGCTCGCACGTTCACCGCTTCACGAGCTTCGGCAAATACGCCTTCGAACAACTCCCGAATCGCAGCACCAAAGACCGCCTCGTACATAAGCGCGGTTCGTAGTTGGGGTAGGGACTGGCCACTTTCGTGACGCGAGACGCTCGTTCCTCGCATGGAACCAAGGAGAAACGCCAGCTCATCGTGAGTGAGGCCCGAACGCTTACGATGCATTTTCAGATATGTTGAAAGCGGAACGATTGTCATAGTTCGGCTAGCATATCGAGGAGCAAGAGTCGCAACACGGCGGACTATTGCCTCACTTATGGTGACTATCGGGGACAAGGGGACATTTGGTATGGTCGCCGCTCATCGTGTCACACCTGCGATTTGTCTAGCTCTAGAAGGAGATTGTATCGCAAGTTTTGCTTTCAGACATCCCTGACGTCTCGATGTCCGCTGGAACGTCCCCGAAATTGTATCGCTCGAACAGAGCTCTGAGCTTGGGGTCGTTGCCGGAGAGAACGAACACACCGTTGGACTTCACTGGTACGAGCGACAGCCTTTTTCGAAGCTGAGTTCCAATCCATTTGGCAGTGATCGGCCGCTGGTAATCCGATCCGTACTTCTCGCTAAATGTTTGGGCGATGTCTTTGACTCCGAGTTGGATACCTTCCGACTTCCGTCCGCGAATTATCTCGACGAGCTGAGAATCGAGGCTCGCGCTCCGCTCCGCTTGCAGCCGGCCGCTCTGTCCCCGAGCGATTGTAAGTATCCGTTCCTTCGCCGCCTCGTCTCGGACGATGCAGAGAAGCGGTCCGAACACCTGGGCAACGCGGGCCTCGACGCCTTCGGTTCTCTCGATGCCGGCGTTCCGGAATGCCTGGAGGTTCCGAAATCGGTAGCCGAGACATTTGTTGCGGATCAAGCGTGCTTCCTCATGAAATTGAGCCGGAAGGCTGAGAGGAACGTCCTTCCGAGGCGGTAGACCCGTCATCACCTCGGTAATGCAACGGCTCTCAAGGGCTTGATCCGCGAAGTCATTACGGGTGGCGATGATCTTCGGTCCGAACACAACGAAAGCCCGTGGGTTGTATTCCTTCGTCGGCGTGGCTTCGCTCCGCAACACGGGGAAACCAGCGGCGTTCCCGTTGTTCCAGATCTTCACAATTTCTGCTTTCTCATCAGAGAAACGAAAGTCCGATTCGTCCATGACGAGAGTGCCGCGGAAGATGTCGATGATGCGAAACATCGGCGACACCGTGGAGGCGCCGGATACGAACATCGGCTTGTAGCAGAGTGACCCGATGGTCTGGAGACAGCGCGACTTGCCGGTGCCATAGTCTCCTTTCAGCCGAAGGTACGGCACCTCGGAGAAGGCGTCGTAGACCCAAGTGAGGAGGACGTAGTAGGCGCTTACTTCCTCAAAAGACTCGGTCAGATCAGCATAGCGGTGAATGAACGCGCTGATGTCCGTCACGAGGGCCTCCGCACTCTCGTAGCTGCCGATAGCAGACGGAAAGAGCACAACGCCATGCGTGAGAAGATTGTTGTCCCTGGAGTATGGGATAATGCGACCGTATTCGGGCGTGTCGAGGCTGCGCTCCTCGCAAAGAGTGCCGGCTTGCGAAATTGCGAATGAAGTGCAGTTCGCTTCAGCATCGAAAAGTGTTTCTACGATCGCGCCGTCTCGCAGAATCGTTGAGACCACTGGCGTCGGTGGCTGGCTGTCCTTGTTCTTCGTTTCCATCCAATGAGCCTATCAGATCGATAGTTGCCTGATAGACGGACATTCCGCGCAGCAATGGTGTGAACAGCCACCTTCATTGTCTTCGCTCGTAAGAATAACCTGATTCCCATCACACGCGATGATGAACAACCATTTCACGAAATCAACAGTGCGACGCCGGATGAACTCGATGCGGCGTGGTTTTCGTTTGTGGAACTGATCATAGAGGTCATCGAAGGGTGTCTCGCGGACGGCACCTGGAATCCCGACGAGGGGCCACTGAGAATTGAAGACAGTTTGAATGAGGCGCCATTTAGTGATACAACAGAGGTATGAAGGGCATCATCTACACCCGCGTTTCTAGCGACGAACAGGTTGATGGCACGTCGCTGGCCTCTCAGGAGGAACTTTGTCGGAGATACTGCGAGCAGAAGGAGATAGAAGTAGTTGGCTTGTTCCGCGAAGAGGGGGAGACGGCCAAAGATCTCTCGCTGAACAACCGCTCTCAGTTTCTTGCAGCTCTCGAATATTGCCGGCGTGCCAAGAACGTCGAGGCCTTCGTTGTGTTCAAAGTAGATCGGTTTGCTCGCAATACTGAAGATCACTTCTCCGTACGGCGCATCTTGATGAGTTACGGTACCGCCCTCTACTCAGTGACCGAGCCAATCGGCAACAAGCCAGCCGAGAAGTTCATCGAAACCGTACTGGCCGGTGCAGCCGAGTATGACAACGCAATCCGCAAGCAGCGCTGCACCGACGGCATGCGCTCACGTCTGACGCAAGGCATTTGGCCCTTCCGAGCCCCGGTAGGCTACGCATGCGCTCATCATCGGATGCGGAAGGAAAAGAAGACGGTTGCAGACGAACCCCATCCGGAATTGTTCCCGATCATTCAGCGTGCGCTCCGGGACTACGCATCTGGCAAAATCGTCTCGCAGAAGGCGTTTGTAGCTCAACTCAACGGATGGGGCTTCGCGGCTGCACACGGCCACGCCGCTAGTCCGCAACTCGTCGACCGGATGCTCGGTCGCTACTTGCCATTCTACGGTGGTCACTTGGTGAATCCGTGGACTGGCGACCAGACTGATGGTCTCCACATGCCAATGCTCACCGAACATGAATTCGCGCAGATTCAGCTCCGTCGCTTCGGCCCTATCAAGCCACTGGCGGCAAAGCGCCACGTTTCTCACCCGGACTTTCCTCTTCGTCGCCTGCTGCGCTGCAACGAATGTGGCCGAGGCGTAACGGGAGCTCACTCGCGAGGCAATGGAGGCCGATATGGCTACTACTTTTGTTCGAACTCCTCCTGCCCGAAGAGAGTACGACTGCCCCACACACCGCTCAATAGCACATTCATCAGGCAACTCCGTGGCATCCGCCCAGATCGGGAGCGACTCGCTTCCATGCGCCAGACCTTGCGGCGGCTTCTTGAGGACCGTTTCAGCAAAGCCGCGAGAGAAACCGACGCAAGCAAGAGAAAGCTCGCCGACCTGTCCGAGCGGCGCCTACGCGTGTGCGAGATGCGCGAAGATGGCACGTATAGCGCCGACGCTTTTCGTGAACGTATCCGCGCGATCGACCAGAGTATCGCGACCCTACATACACAGACGGCAGGGCGTCCTATCCTTCCTGACGTTCGTTTTGAGGATCTGGCGGGGGCCGCTGAGTGGATCGCCACTCACCTCGCGGCAATGTGGGAGCGACTATCTACGGCTTCCCGCACACGGTTCGAACGTTTTCTCTTTCCAACCGGCTTTTCCTTCCACAATTCCGAAGGCTTTCGAACCAACAATCCGGGGCTCTGGTTCGCCCTATTTGGTTCAGGACTCGATGGCAAATCGCTGGAGGTGAACCTCAGGGAAATAAGCTCGAACCAAATCATAGATTTTACCAATGAGTTGGTCGCTCTTCGAGAGATTGCGATTAATGAAGGAATTGTATCACATGAGGACGAACAGAATGCTGCCTGACCCGGTGGAATGTCTCGGATGTCCCTATGTCATCTTACAACCAGCGCCACAGCTCAAAAAATGGATCGCCAAGGCTGGAGATGCCTTCGTAGTGCGGACATCCACTCAGGTGTGGTAGCGAGGTGCTACTCGCAATTGTGCCGCTATTTCCATCGTATTCCAGTAGAGTACTTCCTGGCCGATGCTCATACCATGGCGTTGCAAGTTCAACTATCAAACCCACTGCAGTGGAGGCAAGAATCCCGTTGGGCCATACTACCTGTGGACGACCGCCGGCAGCGCCATAGTTTGCAGCTTCCACACCGACCTGAGAGTCCTTGATGACATTAGTGCATCTGAGACACGGTTCACCAGGCATCGACAGCATGACTTGACCCGTGATAGCAAACCGCCCACCGTCGTCGAATACGTCCATCCCGAGGTCGACGTATGGGATCAAGTACCGTCGAGCAAGTGCCTCGAGCTCCAAACGACCGGCGAATGAGTCTAGACAACCAACAATGACATGACAATTCAATAAGGCTCGTGCATGGAATTGCCATTTCGCTGTGATAGCTCTGACGACTGCAGAAGGATGAACTCGCCGGATTTGGCGAGTAGCGATGCGCGTCTTTAATCGCTTCGATTTTACATCCGCAGCAGTGCCTCCAACGAGACGATTGAGGTTCGACAGGTCGATACTGTCGTCATCAATGATCGTGAACTCGCCGACACCAACATGGGCCAGTTGCTGTGCCACGTGAGAGCCGCCGCCACCGAGACCAACTATGCCCACGTGGAGGCTCGTCAGGATCGCATCTGAATCATTACCAAGAAAACTCTGCCGGCTTGATCGGTCAGTCATGACTTTTGCCACCACGACAATGGCCATCCCGTGACTCGACAGCTGGTAAATGTCTTCGGTTTGCGGTCATCTTCACTCAGCCACACACGGCCAGAGAGGGCATCATCACTAAAGATCATCGCGCCATGCGGAACATCGCGGCGACCGTGGAAGAAGTCGGGGACAAACTTCGCGGTTTCTGACATATCTGGACCACTAGGTCGTGGCACTCCCTTGCCGCCATGGGAATGAACATGAAAGATACCCAGCTTCTCGTGATAAGTGCGGGTGAGCACGCGCCGGAAAGCACCTACTCCGATAACCGCGCCAAACTCCCGGTCATCTTCATAGTGTGCATCGTCAACTGGCTCATAATCGTGAGCAAGTATCACGAGCTCAGACTTCGAAAGCCAAGCAAAACGACAGTAGATAAAGCCAACTCGTTCTAGGGCAAAAGCGTGCGGACGATTCAGGTCTGTGCGTATCTCCTTTAGCAACTTGAGAGTAATTCTAAATTGGACTTTCATCGCAGTGGTTCTAGATGATTACGAAGCACATCTACGATCCGACCATTGTACTGAATGTCTTTCCAGGACCACGTATGCCAGGTCTTATTCAAAAGCTGATGCACAGTCCAGTTTGGTCCCTTCCCTTCAATGACCTTTGGCAAATAGAGACGCGTGAAATAGGGATCAGGACCTGTTAGTTGAAGCAAGGCCTCAATTGACTCGCCATTCGGGAGCTTTAGTTGAGGCATATACACGTAAGTGTGGCCGCCATCGTCGACTACCTCTGCTCCTGGAGCGACAATTCGTGCCTCCTCAAGATCAGATGGTTCGACTCTTACGCCCATGATGATCCACCACGGCGTACATGGCTAGCGAACACCTCACCCTTCTTGACAGTGACACGGCCATCATCGGCCAGATCTACAAACTGGCCATCGATCAGCTGCTCGATAACTTTCGACTGATCGATTTCCACCGCGGTCTTGAAGTCGCTGAGTGTGTAGGAACCGGGACGGATCTCCTTGTCGACTCCGTCCACCTTGATCACTACCTTGGCGTGCTCATTCGCAGCCGGGTGCTCTTCATTATTGGGCATTATAGTAATTCTCCTGACGGCATTTGAGATTAAAGGAGGCGCCGTCTGCCGGGCCCAACGAGATGGGCTTTTCCTGACTTTCAAGTATAACGAATTCCGAGCATGCGTCAAGTTTTATGGACCTCACAGGCATACTTCCCCGTGGCGTAACGCTGTGGTATACTCTCTTAGCATATGCACCCAATACAAGAACAGCTACTTAAACTGGCCAAGCACAAGAATCTGGCTCAGCTCAGCCTGCGCGAGATGGCCAGTGCGATCGGCTTGGATGGGGAGTCGCCCCAGAAGATCAAGCACCACCTCTCTCAACTCGAGAAGAAGGGCTTCCTGTGTCTTGACCGGACAAAGGGATCGATGACGGTGGCTTCCACTAAGCCAGGATGGGCAAGAGGCATCCTCGAAACAAAGTCGGATGTCTTCGCCATACCAATCGTAGGGGCAGCGAACTGCGGGCCAGCCTCGATCTTCGCAGAACAGAATGTTGAAGGCTTCTTGCGGGTCTCGAGCAAACTGGTTGGGCGATCAACTCCGTCCGAGCTCTACGCACTGCGTGCGGATGGACCGTCAATGAACCGGGCGCAGGTCAACGGTCGAACAATCGAAGACCGTGATTTCATCATTGTGGATGCGAGATCTCGCACTCCCAGAAATGGCGACGTGGTCGTAGCCGTCATTGACAACAAGGCGACGGTCAAACGCTTCATCGATGACCGGGCGAACGGCCAGGTCGTGCTCCAAGCCGACTCCTTCTACGACTATGAGCCAGTCTTCCTTCACGAGGATGACGATTTCAGCATAAGTGGGAAGGTTATCGCAGTGATCAAGAACCCATTGCAGATCAAATAACGCACGCCGTCAGTCCGCTTGCTGAAATAAGAGTGCTCACATGAGCGCTCTTTTCCATTTCTACCGCGGCGGGGACATTGTGCCTGTCAACATCCACCCAACATCCCCATGTCCAACTGTGTGAATCTCAAGGAAATAAGCTCAAACCAGATCGCAGATTTTACTAATGAGCTGATCACGCTTCATACCTTGGCGATTAATGAAGGCATTCTAATCACAAGAGAATAAGAAGGAGTCTGCCTGATCCCGTAGAACGTCTCGGATGTCCCTATGTCCACTAAGTGAAATCCTCCGGGCCCATGTGGGACCCGGAGGATAGTTCTCGAAGCGGAGGCAGTTTGATCCTGAG
>JAOAPP010000754.1 GCA_025462985.1 Bryobacterales bacterium
ACAGGATCGATGTCCAGCAGCAAGCACGCGCAGCAACGGTCGGCCGTTGCAGCGGTATAAAAAACGTAAGCTTTGCCAAACGCTAGGTCAGCGGAATGGAGGTTCGCCGGATTCTTGTGAAGAAGAAATCCGAGGTCCGTAGCTTGCTCGCCAGTATTTGTGATGCTCAGGAGCACAGGACTTGATTATCGAACAGGAAGCCACAGAGTGTGGTTACGAGGAAACCTCACGATGGCGTCCGATAATGCCCATTGAACTAAGCCTCCGGCGGTTCGAAGCAGCGATGAAGCACCAGGCCTGATCGCGATCGGTAAAGTGTGATGTGGTCACAGACGAAAGGAGTTTCGTCGTGACCCCACTTCGACAACGAATGCTGGAGGATCTCCAGATCCGCCGGTATTCTCCCGTAACTATTCGGATTTACCTGCGGGCGGTAGCCGAGTTTGCCCGGCACTTCGGCAAAGCACCGGACCGGCTCGGTGCCGAGCAGATTCGCCAGTACCAGTTATTCCTGATCAAAGAGAAGAAAGTATCGCGGCCCACCTTCATCCAGATGGTCTGCGCACTGCGCTTCTTTTATACCCATACCCTGAACCGCAAAGTCCCGATGGAACGCATTCCATTTCCCCGGCGGGAAAGGAAGCTGCCGTTGATCCTGAGCCGGGAGGAAGTGAAGGCGCTGTTGCAGTCGCCGGATAACCTTCGACATCGCGCTCTGCTGGCAATCCTTTATGGTTGTGGCCTCAGAGTATCGGAGCTCACCGAGCTGAAGGTGAGTGACATCAACAGCGCCCGCAATGTGCTCCGCGTTCGCCAGGGCAAAGGGCGGAAGGAGCGGCAGACTCTTCTTCCCGCCAAACTGCTGGAGCTTCTGCGTTGCTACTGGCGAAACCAGCGGCCTACTGATTGGTTGTTCCCCAGCACGGATTCCGCCCGGCCCATTTCTCCCAAGGCTGTCTTTCTGATGTGCCGAAAAGCGGCGGAGAAAGCGGGCATCTCCAAGCCCGTTCATCCCCACTCGCTGCGTCACGCCTTCGCTACGCACCTGCTTGAAGCTAGCGTCAACCTGCGCACCATTCAGATTCTGTTGGGCCACGCCAACCTGGAGACCACGGCGCGCTATCTGCATGTAGCGGACGTCGCCGTTCGTACCACTGCCAGTCCGCTGGATTCGCTCGATCTCGATCTGAATCCACCCGCAACATGAAAGATCATCGGCTGGAACTGGCCGAGGTCTTCCGCACTCATCAAAAGGATTTCCTGGCCCGCTGGAACCACGTTCTGTCGAGCCTGCAGAGGCGAGCGCTGAGAGACATTCGCGATTGCCGAACTGCGGCCCTGGGTGGCCACATCCGGCAGTGCGACCGGTGCGGACATCGCGTCCTCTTATATGACTCCTGTCGGAATCGCAACTGCCCAAAATGCCAAGCCACGGCTCGCGCCCGCTGGCTTGCGCAGCGGCAAACGGAACTTTTGCCGGTCTCCTATTTCCACGTCGTGTTCACGCTGCCGCAGCAGATCGGCGGGCTGGCGCTGCAGAATGCCAAACCGATTTACAACATCCTCTTTCACGCCGCCTCCAGAGCTTTGCTGGAAACCGCAGCAGACTCGCGGTTACTGGGCGCCTCCATTGGCTTCCTGGCCGTGCTTCACACCTGGGGTCAGAATCTGCATCTGCATCCACACCTGCATTGCGTCGTACCGGGCGGCGGCATCTCGCCCGACGGCTCCCGCTGGATCGCCTGCCGTAAGTCCTCCTTCTTTCCTGCCCGTGCGCGTGCTCAGCCGCCGCTTCCGAAAGATCTTCTTGCGATCCCTCTGGTCGGCCTTTCGCAAAGGTATGCTTGGCTTCCATGGAGAGCTCCGTTCCCTGGCCGACCCGGTCCAGTTCCAGCTCTTGTGCGAACAAGCCTCTGCCATCAAATGGGTCGTTCACGTCAAGCCGCCCTTTGGCGGACCCCAACAAGTGCTCAAGTATTTGGCTCGTTATACGCACCGCATTGCGATTTCCAACCATCGTCTACGCTCTCTGCAGGATGGCCGCGTCACGTTTGAGTGGAAGGATTATGCAGACCGCAGCCGCACCAAGACCATGACGCTGGAAGCGACTGAGTTCATCCGCCGCTTTTTGCTGCATGTGCTGCCTTCCGGCCTGGTCCGCATCCGCCAGTTCGGATTCCTGGCCAATCGAGTCCGGCAACACAAGTTGGAGCAGTGCCGAGCGTTGCTCGCTCGCTGCCAACCCTTCACTCTCATCCGCTCTGACATCCGTGCCGATGTCCATCTGCCCGACGCCAATGCCTGCCCGATTTGTAAACAGGGCCGGTTGATGGTTATCGAACTCGTCGCTGCCGAACCCATCCCCATCCTGGACAGCTCATGACCGCATCTCTCGATATCTTCCACGGCACATTCCTCGGCCCTGATCAGGACCTCGCCAGATCCCTGTCTTTACCCGATCTCATCGCGTCCAGACTTCTCCGGCAACACCCCGAAACCAGTTGTGGCGACCTGAACAGGCACGCTGCTCCTTCGTTCCTCGCTTGCTCAACCCACCGGACCACTCCCCTCCACAGGCAAACAGCGATTCAATACCCATAAGCAATCGACTCGCTCAGTTCAATGAATTCTATCGGCAGTGCCCACGCCGACCAATCCACTGCTTTCACAGCTTTGCGCTCGTGGCCACTCCCGATAGAATGCTCTTCATTATCGGAGTTCGTCTTGGAGCTATTTTCGACTTTAGGCGTTCGGCGGACTCCCTATTCTTTCGTCTTCAGAGCGCTCTCGTTCTC
>JAOAPP010000771.1 GCA_025462985.1 Bryobacterales bacterium
GAACGACGTTGTTCAGCATCGGCCACAGGGCGACGCTACGCCGCTTTCATGCCCGGCACCTATCGTTGCAAGTCAATGGGCACGGCCCTTCCGGCATAGTGGAAGTTACCGCGTCGGACGACCATCATGCCACGGCCAGTTGGACAGGCATCCGGTGAACTGTTCACTCGACTCCGGTTACTGCACACATCCTCACTTCGGCGCCTATGGCTGATTTCTGATCGCGCAGCGGACCCTCCGTCCAGTTAGAGAATGGCTCTTTACGACGCGTGCCCGTTGTGAGCTTTGTCCACGTTTACGTTATAGTCCACAAGGATAGAGCCGACCGCTCTTTGGAGCGCAGCCTTAGCTTTCGCATAGACGCCAAGGGCGGTGACTTCCGATGATTTCGCTTGTGCAAGATTTGCCTGGTATTGAATCAGCTCGTAAGCTGTCGCAACCCCGGCTTCGAATTTCGCTCTTTGGACGTCGAATGCCTGTTCCTGGAGCTTGCGAGCCTGAAGTGCAGCCGAGTAACTCGCCTTTGCCTGTTGAAGAGCTATGTAGGCATTTCCTACCTGGAGACGAACCTGGCTCTTTAACTGTAGGAAGCGGGCTTCCGTCTGCCGGTATTGAAGTTCATCGCGTGTCACATCTGCCTTTGCGATGCGATTCCGCAATGGAATAGCTAGCTGCACGCCCACCGAATAGTTAGGGAAGCTGCGACTAAAAATCTGATTTAGGGCGGTACCGTATCCACCAAGCAGTTCCGCTGGAGGTGCCCCGATGCCGAGGACGGCATTGGGAATAAAGTTAGCATTTGCACTACCGACGCCTCCGTTGTTCTGCATCGAAGCAACGAGGTTAAGTTGAGGCAGAAGCTCATTGCGCGAGCCTTTCAGGCTGAGCGTGGTGTTCTCTTCCTGCTTTTCAGCGAGCGCAACGTCGGGGCGATCCTTGGATGCCTGATTGAGTAGGCTCGCAAGAGGCTCGGGAGTATCTTTCTCCGGCGACTCGATGGGAGTGATAGGCTCAATCGTCGCGGACGCGACTGCCGGGTCGGAAATGCCGCGCCGCGTCAGCACCTCTTTCAACAGAAGTTCCTGCTGGAGGACCATGCCCTGCTCATCGATGTACGCCTGGTTCGTGCTAGCGACGTTCGACATGGCGGAGGTTACCTCAACTGCGGCCTGCGTGCCCTGTTCGAATTCATTTTTTGTGTCTTGATAGAGGCGTTGTGCGGCATCAAACGATTCCTTTTTTACTGCGAGATCCTGTTTGAGGCTCACCAGGTCCCAGTAGAGGCGAATCAGATCTGAAACGGTGCTGATCAATTGTTGCTGAAATACATCGTCCCCGATATTCAGCTCATTTTTTGCCATGCGGATGAATCTCTTGTTTAACCCAATACCGAAACCTCGCAGCAAGGGTTGGGTGAATGTCAAGTTCAGAGATGCTGTGCTGAACGGGTTTAAATTCAACCTATTGGAGGATTCACTTAACCAGTCGTTGTTGAACGTGACATTCAGCAGCCCGCCTGTTGAAAAGCCCTGCTGATATCCGATGCTCTCCGTCAGGGAATGGAGGGAAAGAAAATTGGAACCAGTGCTAAAAGGATCAGGTTGAGGATAGATCTGCTGTGCCAGGTTGGCCTGCGCACTAACAGACGGATCATACTGCGGAATCGGTGGTCCAGTGGACAGGGGTGTAGCACTTAGCACGGAAAGATCGGTCTGCGTCTGCGTAATTGTGGCGAGATCCGCTGCACTACTTGGCAACTGGAGCACGGGGGAGTACCCACCAACGGTCGTGAGCAGAGGCTCGCCTGGGCCACCTACTCCGGCCGGCAATTCTGCGACCGTGGTTGGCACGCCGCGTAGCAGCCCGCCTCCCTTTGCCCGCGTAACCTCCGTATCCGCGAACTTGAGATCGTAGCGCTGCAGCTCAACATCAAAACTGTTTTCAATCGCCAGATCGATAGCATCTTCCAGGGTCAGAAAGAGCTTTCCATTGCGTAATAGATGAGATAAAAAGTCCGAATTTCCAACACGCGAAGGTTTTACGAACGGAGCGCGGTACGGACCCAGCACCCAGTTTGCCGGCCCGGAGGCTCGCGGCTCCACCTGGGCGGACTGGTCCATGGTCCCAGGTCTCGGAGGCACTGCTTGCGAGCGAGCGACGTCGCCGCCCGCCTGAAGCAGCACTAGAACGCCTACTGCGGCGCGCCGAAGAAAAATACAGATATAAGTCCGCATCACTTCTTCTCTTGGGTAGCTCCACTGGAACGCGAAGGCTCAGCGCTCGACACTTCGGTTCCACTTGAGGCACCATGGCCGGCAGGCGACATACTGGCGGGCGCGTCCTTTACTAGAACCGGATTGACTTTTGCCCCCTCGACCACGCTGTCATTCGGGCTGACAATGACCAGTTGCCCGGTTTTCAATCCAGAAAGTATTTCCAGGGAGGTGCCATAGTCGTGACCAAGAACAACGTTTTGGAAATGCACAGCGTGCTGGTCGTCTACGGTCGCCAGCAGAGTGCCTTTCGCCCGGAAAATCATAGATTCCTCCGGTACGATCATGGCCGTTACGGCCCTTGGCAGAGCAAAGTTCACGGTTGCGTACATGCCCGGCAGAAGAACGTCCCCCGGATTGCGCACATCAACCTCCGTCAGCAGAGTCCGTGTGTTCAGGTTTAGTGAGTCGGAAAAACGAGTCACCTTTCCTTCAAATGTCTGGTTAGGGTAGTCGACCACGGAAACCGCAGCAGAATCACCGACCTTGACGGAAGGCGTATGGAGTTGCGGCACATCAACATACGTGCGAAGAACATCATATTTCGCCACCCGGTACAGTAGCGTAGAGTTGGCAGTAATCAAGGTGCCAACATCCACATTGCGTTGCGTTACAACACCAGTGAACGGCGCAGTCACACGCTCGAAGCTTTGCTGTTCCAGATAACGGCCCAGATTTGCCTGGTTCGACCCGACACTGTCTTTCGCGGCCGCCACATTGGCCGCCGCGACATTTACGGCGGCGGTTTGCGCGTTGTACGCAAACTGATAATTGTCGTTCGCTTGCTGCGATACAGCGCCGCGTTTCAGCAGGGTGGCCCATCTTTGTGCCGTTATGCTCGCCAACCCGGCGTTTGCCTTGGCTTCGTCGAGAGCGGCTTGTGCCTGCTGCAGGGTCGACTGGCTTTGCTGCAACATAGCCTTCGCCTGCTGCACCTGTTGGTCTAATGCAGGATCGCTAATCAGGGCTAGCAGTTGACCCTCATGGACTCGGTCACCGATGTCGACGAGTCTGGTCTTCAAATACCCGTCAACCTGCGCCAAAATAGGGGCCTCGGTTACAGGCGCCATCGTACCTGTAAGCTGTAACTTTACAGAAGCAGGCGAGGGTTGAGCCGGGATAACGAACACGTTCGGAGGAGTCGCTGCACGTTGTTCTTTTTGCGCCGCCAGTTGGTTTTTCAGGCGGACACGGGGAATAATCGCGATCGCTAGTGCGATTAGCAGCGCTGCCGCAAGCATCACAAAAATGGCGAGCATGACCTTTCGTGACACGCGATGAGGCTGTGTCAAATGGCTTTGTGAGCCAGTGGCCGCTTCACTCGTGAATTCTTTTGAGTTTTGTACCGTCATGGCAAGTTCCTACCGATCCCGAAAGGCGCGCCAAACGCGACTTGTGACTTTCGAATCCATTCTTCAGATTTCTGCGCCTTGCGTTTCAGCTTCGATTCTCTTTGAAAAATCTATTGGCGGTGTTTTTCGTAGATAGCTGTACATGACGGGAACAAAGAGAAGATTGGAAACCGTGACAAACAGGAGACCGCCTATAACGGCTCGGCCGAGAGGCGCATTCTGTTCACCGCCACTGCCTAGCGCCAGTGACATTGGTAACATGCCGAGAATCATGGCGAGGGCGGTCATTATGACAGGCCGGATCCGAACATAGCCGGCGGAGAGCGCGGCCTCCAGGGGACTCTTCCCGTCTGTTTGCTCGTCGTTGGCGAAAGTAACAATCAAAATTGCATTGGCCGATGCCACGCCAATCGTTAAGATCGCGCCCATGAGCGCCGGGACGCTCAGGGTTGTCCTGGTAACAAACAGCATCCACAGAACGCCGGCTAAAGCGGAGGGGATCGTCGTCAGAACAACGAGTGGGTCCACCCAAGACTGGAAATTCACCGCCATGAGTAAGTAGACAAACATCATCGCCGCGAGTATCCCGACACCAAGACGGAAAAAGGAATCATTCATCGTCTGGACCTGACCGCGCATGTGAATTGCCGAGCCGCCTGGCAGCTTCGGCTCATATTTCCGGACGATCTTTTCAACGGCATCAGCCGTGCTTCCCAAATCGCGCCTGTCGACGCTGACATAGACGTCGACAACGGGAGCAATGTCGTAGTGATCAACTACTTCCGCGGACTGGTTGCGTTTGGCGCTGGAGATGTTCTCCAGAAACTCGGTGGGATTTCTAACGGCATCTGGATTTCCGTAGCTGAGACCGTAAGCTGCCGGAGCTTGGCGGATCGGTGACGAAGTGAAAGGTGAATACGTTTGTCCCGATAGCCCACCGGCAGAAGAGGTGATTGGAGTCTGTTGCAGGGCAGCGAGCGAATCAATTCGATACTGCGGCGTCTGAACCAATATGCTGTAGCTGACGCCATTGGCAGGATCCACCCACTGATTCGGAGCAAGCGAGCCACTGGCGCTCAGAGAAACCAACATGTCACCAGCGACGTCCCGCTGTGTCAGACCGGCTAGTTGCGCCTTGAGACGGTCGACGCTGACGTCGATTTCTGGGTAATCGTTTGGCTGAAAAAGAGTTACGTCCACAGTTCCAGGTATGCGCGCAATTTCTTCCCGCATCTCTTGGGCGATTTCGTAATTCTTAACCATAGACTTGCCGGCGACCTGGACATCAATCGGCGCAGGAAGGCCGAAATTCAGAATCTGCGTGGTGATGTCGGCTGCCTGAAAGAAGGAGGTCGTGTTAGGAAATTCGTGGTGGAGCATCTCCCGAATCTGCCGGACGTAGTCAGCGGTTGGCCGGTGATTCGCTTTCAAGGCCACCAGGATGTCGCCGTCACCGTCACCAATCGTCGCCGTGTCGCTTGAGGCGAGATTGATGCCACTGGTGGGAAGGCCGAGGTTATCCAAAATTGTTGCCAGCTCGCTACTGGGAATAATGGTTCGAATTTCCTTCTCAACATTTCCAAAGAGCACCTCTGTTTCTTCGATTCTTGTGCCTGCGGGCGCCCGCAGGTGAAGGCGAATCTGGCCGGCATCAACGTAGGGAAAGAAGTCGCGACCCACGAAAAATATCAAGAACAGCGACGCGACTACGAACGCAGCGAACGCGCCCGCACCAAGAAGCCGGTGATGAAGAATCCAGGCCAGCATTTCGCGATATTTTTCACGGAGATTTTCAAATCGTTCATCAAAGCTCCTGTGAATGCGCCAAATCCGTCCGTCCGTGGGAAGAATCGGGGCGTGCTCTCCCCTCTGAATCCGAGGGACCTCCGGCTTCATTAGATAGTGCATCAGCGTCGGAACCAGCGTCCGGGTGAGAAAGTAGGACGTCAACATGGCGAACACAACCGCCATTGCCAGTGGCGTGAATAAGTATTTGGCCGCGCCCGTCAACAGCAGTACTGGCACAAACACGATGCAAATCGACAGCGTTGACACAAGTGTTGGTGTGGCAATCTGCGCGGCGCCGTCCAGGATGGCCCGTACGATGGGCTTGTTCATTGCAATATTTCTATTTGTGTTTTCGATTTCCACCGTTGCGTCATCCACAAGCATTCCGACCGCTAAAGCCAGCCCTCCAAGCGTCATTGTGTTGATCGTGTCGCCGAGGGAATTGAGAATAATGATGGAGGTAAGAATCGAAAGCGGTATGGAAATGCAAACAACGAGTGTGCTGCGGAGGCTTCCGAGGAATAACAGGATCATTAGACCGGTCAAACCACCGGCGATTGTCGCTTCGCGAACGACGTCATCCACGGCTGCGCGAACAAAGATGGATTGATCGAAAAGTGGGGTGATGCGCAAGGCCTTCGGCAGTCCCGCCAGGATGCGAGGAAGTGACTTTTTGACATCACTTACGATTGAAAGCGTCGAGACTGGTCCGTTCTTGATAACTGTCAGAAGAGCACCCGCTATTCCGTCTTCACGAACAATGTTTGTTTGAACCTGAAAGCCGTCGCGGACGTGCCCAATGTCCTTCATGTAGACAGTGGCTCCATTGATGGTTTTCACGGGCATCATGTTGAATTCGTCGACTGCGCTGGGGCTGCTGTTTGTCCGAATCAATGCCTCCCTGGTTCCGATCTTCATCGTTCCCGCAGGTAGAATCGGGCTCTGTGCAGTAAGCGCGTTCGAAATATCGGCAGCCGAGACTTGGTATGCATACATCGCACGCGGATCTGTGTCCATCATGATCGAGCGTGTCTTACCGCCATAAGGAAGCGGTATAGATGCTCCTGGAACGGTTGCGAGAGAGGTTCGAATGAAGTTCTGAGCGTAATCGGCGAGTTGGGTTTGTGTGAGACTCTTGCTGTTTATGCCAAGCTGAAGGATCGGCACACTGGACGCATCGTATTTGAGAATCTGCGGAGGGAAAGTGCCAGGCGGAAGGGTGCGCAGTATGGTTTGGACGATCGAAGTGATCTGCGCTATTGCCAAGTCCACAGTTACACTCGGCTGGAAGTAGACGCGGATGACGGCGTACCCGTTGTAAGAGCGGGACTCGATGTGCTCGATGCCGTTCACAGTCGTTGTCATGGCGCGTTCCGAAATGGTCACGATTCGGTTCGCCATGTCGTCAGGCGCAAGTCCGTTGTAGTTCCAAACCACACTGACAACAGGGATATCGATTGCCGGGAAAATGTCCGTCGGCATCGTAAGAATGGAAGCGATTCCAAGGATCGCGATGAGAGCTGCCATCACCACGAAGGTGTAGGGACGCTGGAGCGCGATTCGAACAAGCCGCATCATGGCAGTGATGTCACCATCTGCAGGAGCGACCCGAGCAGGTCAAACGATTTCACGATTGGGATTGAGCAACTGAAGCTCCAAGCGTGCAACTCTCATTTCGAATGTTTTGATTAGACGTTTACTCGCCTAGCAAGGCGAGATGTCGACCTGTGTGACGTCCGGTAGTCATCTTGACGGACGTGTATCAAGCTCCGAGCTTTTGGCCAAAGCGTGCCGCCAAGCGCTGAACTCCAGAGCACCTTGACCGCCGGCAAACATCGATGTTCACCTGATGACGTGGCCAAAGCCAACAACACTCCGGTGGCATCTATGCCTGCCGAGTTAGCCGCGAACACTAAAAAACCAGCCGTCACTATGAAAGAACCTCACGTAGTGGCCATGAGCCAGGCTCATTTGAAAGCCCAGAAGCCGACTGGAGAGGAAGCTGAGATCGCGGAGGTGTTTGTTCCATCGAAATAGTCGCCAGGAGTGCAGGCCAACTGTCGTCCGCGATATTGCTCAGTGTGGGTGACCTTTGATGCTAAGTGGTGTCATTGGCTCCCTACCAACGCCGCTGCCCGCGAATGCTCCGTTGCCTTCTCCTCCAAACAATCCGCTGACCCCAAATGAGGCGTTTGCGGTTTGGAGTAAACTTCGGCCCGATAACGCATTGTGGGACGTGCCGAGTTTGTCGATGTTCGCGTCTCCGCGGACGTATCGCCTGATCGGGCGCATAGTGCGTTCTGTGCTTTTACAGGTTAGGGCCGCGGCGGCTTCATTGCGACTCTTACTGGAAGGACGCCTTCAGAAGAAGCTCCCGGCTAAGGTCATTTTCACCGGTGATCCAATTCCAATGACGCGACGAGCGGGAGCCCATCGAGTGCCTTAGTCTGGAGAGCCCGAGGCAACCGCCTAACACTGATCCTTTGGGCCACTTCTCCTTCGATATTCGGGACCGGAGGACGGAATCTGGTCGGGGCACGTATGGCCGCTTCAAACAGGGCTCCCGTAGGAACAGGCGCTACTGCATTCCGACACGAGGATTGAATCGCTTTTCGAGACATGGCGGCACTTTTGCCGAGCGCTTCCGCATCAACTCGAGGGCAAAGAGAATCCGCTTTACGTGGTCACGTCGCTAGCGGCGGGCAACTGGCCGGCTCAGAAAGTATACGAAGATCTGTACTGTGCACGCGGCGACACAGACGCAGTTGGTTGGCCCGCAGCGTGGCGGCGCTATCGGCCGCTGCTTACATCCTCATGTCTGGCTTGCGCCGGTTGGCTCTTGCCGGCACCGGTTGGGCGCGATCGCAGTGCGAAACCATTCGCTTGCAACTGCTGCGTGTCGGCGCTTGAGTGCGCATCAGCGCTCGCAAGGTCTGGGTTTCCATGGCGAGCAGTTATCCGCATTGGCGCACGTTCGAAGACGCTTACCTGCAACTCCGCTCCTGAAATCGTCAGCCATCCGTTCTTTGACAATCGGGCGGACCGAAATGCACATTCAACGGCGGAGCTTGCCCTGAAAGCCGTCGCCCCTGGCCGTGCCCGCTTGCAAGACCCGCCTCAATCCTCCCTCTCCTCCAAACCCAATCAAACACTAGGCTGGTGAGATATCCGGGCTAGCCAGGACGGCATGCTTTGGCAATGACGGACTCCAGCTGAGCAATTGTAAAGGGTTTAGTTAGGATGAATTGTCTTTGCTGCTCATCGCAGCTAGCCGCTACGAAGTTTGCGTTCGCAGTGACGTAGACGACGGCTACGGCCTGGACCTTGCAAATGAGCCGAGCAGCCTCGACGCCATTCATTCCTCCGCGGAGCCGCACATCCATCAACACCACATCCGGCCTGGTCTCCGCAGCCTGCTGCACGGCCCCTTCGCCTGTCGCCGCGTGCCCTACAACGGCATGCCCCAGACGCCTGATCTTGTGCGTCAGATCTTCGGCGATGAGGAGTTCATCCTCAACGAGCAATATCCGGGCCATGTTCACTGAATCTCGCCAGAATACCTTCGATCGGAAACTTGATACTGATCGATGTGCCTCGAGTACGACTGAGTTCCAACTCACCCTGGAGTTGTGCCACAAGCACATTCACCAGGTGCAATCCCATGGAGCCAGGCTCGTCGATATCTAGCTTCTCCGGCAGACCTACGCCGTCGTCTTTGATCGTAAGCTTGCCCATGCCCTCGTCGAGAGTTTGCCCTTTCTCGAGATCTACGCTGTCCCGCACGTAGCTCAACTGAATCTCTAGCGTACCGGACCGGCCACCGGGAAACGCATGTTTGAAGGCGTTAGTGACCAGTTCATTGAGGATGAGGCCTAACGGAATTGCCTGTCCAATATCGAGCACCAGGTCCTCCGTATGCACGTGGACATGAAGGCGGTCCATATCCACACCAAAGAAACCGATCAGACTACGCACCACATGCTGAACATAGGAGCCGAAATCGATGCTTGCCAGATCCTGCGAGCTGTACAGCGTCTCATGGAGAGCGGCAATCGCCCGCACTCGGTTTTCCGTATCGGCGAGAATGGCGGAAAGTTCGGGCTTCTCGAGACGATCGGCCTGGATGCTCAAAAGGCTCGTAACCACCTGCAGGTTGTTTTTTACGCGGTGATGAATCTCCCGTAACAAAACGCGTTTTTCCGCCAGCGACGCTCGCATCTGCTGCTCGGTGTTTCGGCGCTCCGTTTCGTCTCGCATGACTTTGGCATACCCGCGGAGCTTCCCTGCTTCGTCCCGCATGGGGGTGGTGACCCAACGGGCGAAAAACCGGCTGCCGTCCTTCCGAACCAGCCACCGCGCATCCTCGAACCGGCCACTCTGGCGGGCCATCTCGAGATCAGCTTCCGCGTCGCCTCTCATTGCGTCTTCGGGCACATAGAGAGTACGCATCAACTGGCCCAGAATTTCATCTTCCCCATATCCAAACGCACGCGCTGCGCCTGCATTCCAACTCGAAATATGCGCTTCGGTGTCCACTTGGAGCAGGGCGTAGTCTGTAACGTTCGAGATAAACAGCCGCAGCCGCTCTTCGCTTTCACGGAGGCGTTCCTGTGCCGCTTCCCATTCAGTGGAATCATGGAGGATCTTCACGAATCCAACCAACTGGCCTGTCTGGTTTCGAACCGCTGTCAGCGAACCACTGCACCAGAACCGGGTTCCGCCCCGCCGGATATGCCAAGCTTCCGTGTGAACATAGCCCTGCTCGGATGCTTCCTCTCGTTCACGGGCTGGCAGATCTTGGGCCACATCGTCCGGCGTGTAAAGCACAGCGGCGGACTGGCCCAGAACTTCGTCGGCACGCCATCCTAACACGAGCTCGGCCCCCTGATTCCAGCGAAGCACTCGACCTTCCGGATCAAACGCAATGAATGCATGGTCCAGCATCGAGTCGATAAAAAGCTCGCTTTGCTCTTTCTCGGCTCCAAGGGCATCGTAGGCCTTCCTGCGGCTTGCGAGTTCCTCTTCGAGTTGCGCAATCCGGTTCTCGAGTGTGGATTTTTCCGGAAGGGGCGCATCAGCAGGCTGTTCTTTCAAACTTTCTTCCCTCCGCGGCAGCAGCACTGGCGGAGAAAAGGAGCAGAAAACAGCTCCCGGCGGCAATAGCTGAGCTGAGTATGAGACTTGATATCCGGAGTGCTGCCAGCGCCGTGATAACGCCGGCAAACTCTACTGCAAGTCTGACAGCAATGGGGAGTTTCTAAACACTGCGAGAACTTCCTGATTCACCAACAGGCCTGGGATGACAGCGAACCTTGAATCTGGCTGATTGGCGCTCGGAACGGGCGGAACAGCGTTAAAAGCCCTCCCACACCAAAGCAGGAAAACTCGACCTTGTCACGAATCCGAGGCTCTTATAGACCCGGATTGCATCCACGTTTTCGCAAGTCACCGTCAGACTGACCGATTCACACCCGGATGAAACCAGCTTGCGCAGAGTCTGTCGAAGCAACTCATGGCCAAGACCTGCGGAGCGGAGCGCCGGAAGTACACAGAGCTGCGTCACATGACCGGAGTTTGCGGCTACGTGACTCGCCAGGCACATGCCGCAGACGCGCCCGCTGTTGGCGTCGATTGCGAGCACAGAAGTCTCCGGTGAGAACCGACCGCATCCTGGGAAACGAATGATATTGGTCAGGAACTGGCGTGCGCCGGGAATATTGCGGTATTGGTCATTGATCTCGCTGTCCACGTGCCCGCGATACGAGCCCGAGACCACGTGCGCCATCTCCTCAAGATGACGTTCGTGGTAGGGTCCGAAGTGAACCCGCGGGGACAACGGCGTTGCAGGGCAGTTGAGCACCGCTTCGCGCCCAATCTGCATAAAATACCGATCATGTTTTCTAAGAAGCTCGCCAAAGGGCAACTGGCTCGCCTCTGTGTCCGCGGGCAGCATCATCAGCTGCGATTCGATGCGGCGCACTCCCGGTGTAAGCATCAGGTTTCGCACTACGGCTTCGAGCAGCAGTTTCTCGAGAGGCCGGTTGCTGTAATCCGAACGCAGGTAGAAATCGCCGATGAGTCCTTTGCGGTTCTCACAGACAGAGTATGCGTACCCGACCACAGAGTCGTCGTAGCGCAAAGCGCAGCCCGACAAGGAGCGAATCTGCAGGAAGCGTCTCAGTAGGTCGGCAGCGGGCCGGAAGTCCCACTGGAACCGCTCGTCCCACGCCCCGATCTCTTCGGCAAGCAGCGGGTCAAGGTCACTGGGCCGGAGGTGTGGAAGTTCCACAATCCCTGGCCCTAATGCCTCGCTTACAGCCGCCATTGTCTTGCATTATACGTGGAGGCTGCCGGAACCCACCAAAGCGCCTTCGCGCTGAAGAAATGCCCCGATGTTCTTACAGGCCTGGCGAGTCCGGTGATTATTTTCGATGAGGCTGAAGCGTACAAACCCCTCGCCCATCGGTCCGAAACCGATGCCCGGAGAGACCGCGACCAGTGCCTCACTCATCAGCATTTTGGCGAAATCAAGCGAACCCATCCCCGCGAACGGTTCGGGAATTTTCGCCCACAAAAACATCGAGGCTTTCGGCGATTCCACCGGCCAGCCTGCGCGATTGAGCCCTTCCACCAGCACATCGCGCCTCGAGCGATAAACATGGCAAATCTTGCGCGGCTCATCCGTGCATTCCCGTAACGCAATGATGGACGCAATCTGAATGGGCTGAAAGATCCCGTAGTCGAGATAGCTTTTGATGCGCGCCAACGCCGATATCAATTTGCTGTTGCCCAGGCAGAAACCAACGCGCCAGCCCGCCATGTTGTAGCTCTTGGTCATCGAGTAAATCTCGATGGCTACGTCCGTCGCTCCCGGAACCTGCAGAATGCTTGGCGGCCGGTAGCCGTCGAAGCCCAGCTCCGCATAAGCGAAATCGTGGATCACGTAGGAGCCGTGTTCGCGCGCCAGTTCCACAATCTCCGTCATGAACCCCAGATCCGCGCACACCGTAGTCGGATTGTGCGGAAAGGAGATCAGGATCACCTTCGGCTTCTTGATAGATGTGCGGTACAGATCTTTTAATCCCTGAAGAAAGGTCCCGGCATCAGGCATGGGCAGCATGCACGCTTCGCCATCGGCCATAATGACGCCGTACTGATGAATCGGATACGCAGGGTTGGGAGACACCACCATGTCGCCGGGCCCGATGATTGCGAAAAGCAAATGCGCCAGCGCATCCTTGGCGCCGATGGTCACGATCGCCTCAGTCTCGGGATCAAGCGTGACACCATATTGCGCCTGGTAGCGATCGACAATCGCTTGGCGCAGATGTGGAATTCCACGGGAGAGCGAATACCGGTGATTCCGCGGATTGCGCACCGCCTCGATCATCTTCTCCACAACCGGCTGCGGCGTCGCGCCATCCGGGTTGCCCATCCCCATATCGACGATGTCCAGATTTGCCGCCCGGGCCTTCGCCTTCAGCTCGTTGATGACGGCGAAAACGTAGGGAGGAAGCTTTTTTATCCGGTAGAAATCATCGCTCGGTAGCGGCATACTTCAGTGTAGTGTAGCGAATGTCGCGAACCTCGCAGTTCTCGAAGCTTCGTCCTATCTGAAGGCACAGGTGGCGCCCACGGTTATGAAGCCGACGCGGTGATAGATAGGAAATGTCAGGCCAGCCGTCGCGATGGCCGTGTAGGCGCTCGTATCGTTCCAGCTTAGGGACGAATTCGCCTGCTTTGTGAGCAGCATGCTATGCACGAACTTGCGATTGTAGGTTTCCCCGAACACTGAGCCGACCAGGCTGTTACTTGAACCCGACTCAAATCGCTGGTCGATGTAGTTCATACTCGCCTTCACCTCCAGCTCCTGAAGCGCATCCTTGATCAGAATGTAGCCGATGCCACCGCCATAGTTCTGCTGCAGTTTCAAACCTTGCGAAAAGCTATGCTCGAGCCAGGCGCTTACAAATCCGAAAATTTGAGGGCCGTTCTCTTGCGGACATCCAGCCGCGAGACATCTGGAACAGCACGGACCATGTTGATCGCCGACGTTCTGGTCTTGCACCATAACCGTGCCGACGGGAACGCTGGCCGCATCCTGCCTAGACTTCAGTTTGGCGCCTTTAGGAATCGGCGCGAACTTCCCGGACGAATGCAGTTCTTTCACCTTGCTCCAGTCGACTGACAGCTCACCAAGGATGTTGCTTTTGAACGTCAGGGTAGACGCAGTT
>JAOAPP010000773.1 GCA_025462985.1 Bryobacterales bacterium
CACCAGATCTATGTCGAAGACGTTGCCCTCTCGCGATCGAAGCTGATCATCGGGGGGTTACTAGGCATCATCGGGACATTAGGCTATTACGGCGCGTATGTCTTCGTCATCTGGCGCACACTCCGGGGCGCCTATGACATTGGCCAGTTCACTTTTCTGACCGCGGCCATTCAGCAGGCAAGCTCCAATCTCCAGCAGGTCTTTTCAACTGCATCCGGCATCGCCGATCAGGCGCTGTTCCTCACCGATCTCATCGCATTCTTCGACATGCAGCCAACCGTGCAATCCAACCCCAACGGACTGCCCGCACCAAAGCCGATCCGGCGCGGCTTCGAGTTTCACAACGTCTCTTTCGCCTATCCCGGAACCGAGCGGACCGTCCTGAAGAACTTCAACCTCACCCTCTCGCCCGGAGAAAGAATCGCCCTGATAGGAGAGAACGGCCAGGGCAAGACAACCGTGGTCAAACTCATCACACGACTCTACGATCCCACCGAGGGACAGATTCTGCTGGACGGCATCGATCTTCGGGAGTACTCCCTCGAAGATCTCCATCGGAATATCGGTGTCATCTTCCAGGACTTCATGCGCTATGAGATGACGGCGCGAGAGAACATCGCAGTAGGCCGTGTCGACCAACTGCTGCAGCAGGACGAAATCGAATTGGCCGCTCACAAGAGCCTCGCCGACACCGTCGTGAGCAAGCTGCCCAGTGGCTATGATCAGATGCTCGGCCGCCGCTTCGAGGGAGGAGTCGAGCTCTCCGGTGGCGAGTGGCAGAAGATGGCTCTCGCCCGCGCCTATCTCCGCGATGCGCAATTGCTTATCCTGGACGAGCCAACGGCGGCTCTGGACGCGCGCAGCGAGCTCGAAGTCTTTGAGCGGTTCGCCGAGTTGACTGAAGGAAAGATGGCTCTGTTGATCTCCCACCGCTTCTCTACCGTGCGCATGGCAGATCGCATCGTCGTACTCTCTGGCGGCCGCCTCATCGAGGAAGGCAATCATCAGGAATTGATGGCCAGAGGCGGCCTTTACGCCAGCATGTTTGAGATGCAGGCCGCAAGCTACAGGTAACGCCGGCCGCGCATCTTACCCAAGGGCAATAAAACAGGCCACATGGAATACACTCCTGCTCCAGCGGGAGAACGAGATCGAGAAAGGCATCATGGCACCGCTTTCAGAGGATCCAATCGCGTCAGAACAGGTTCTACCGCAAACTCCCCCAGGGTTGGAGCTGCCAACCACCGGCTTGCCCGAGAAGCCGCCGGTCTCCAGCGCAGAGTTGCAGGAGCGTGCCGAAGCGCTAAGCCGGCAATGGGAGATGGTGTCGGCAGACACAACCGCGAACGGATTGCCTGCGCGACTCATCCGGCTGCAAGAAAGACTCACGGAGATTCTGCGCGCCTGTCGCAAAACAGCTTCCCTGCACGAACTAACGCCGCAGCTCGAGCTTCTGGAAAGCACCCGTATGCTGGAGTCGGCCCTGATCGCCGGGGATGAGGCCAATGCCACCTTCGCGTCGCTCCCTCACGTCCGGGTGGATGGCGATAAGGAGTTGCCGCGGGTGGTTAATCTGGCCGAAGGGTATCTCTCTGCGGCTCGCGGCATCTGGTCGCCCGAATCTCTCACCACCTATGTTCAGCAGGCGCAGAAGCGCGACGCCCTCCTGCTCGAAGAGGTCACAGTCCTGCCGCAGGCTTTGAAACTGGCGCAGCTGGAATACATCCTGGATCGGGCCGAGGAGGCTTTCAGGGCGGGCAATCTGCCTCCCATCGAGCAGTCGCCGTTCTCCGCAATCCTTCACAGCATGCGGCGGCTGAACCAGTTCGAATGGCGTACCGTTCTCGAGCCGCTCATCGCCTTCGACTCCATTCTTCGGCAGGACCCCTGCGGTGTCTTCGCTGACATGGAGGATGAGACCCGCCACCACTATCATCTGCGTGTCGCTGAACTGGCCAAACACGCAGACGCAAGCGAAGTCGAAACCGCTCGGTTCGCCCTCAACCTTGCGCGTGAGGCCGGCCGCATTCCCGAGCGAGATCCCCGTCACGCACGCCGCACCATGCACATCGGCTACTACCTCTTTGCCGAAGGCCTGCAACTGCTAACCCAGCGCATCGACTATAACCCCCCGCCCATTGAACGGCTGCGCAGCTTTCTTCGCCGATGGAAGGAAGATTTCTACATCCTCGGTATCTTCACGCTCTCCTGCTTTCTGATCGTCGCTATCATCGCGCCGCTGGTTCCCCACTACGCCTTCTGGCCGATCATGGGCGCGCTGCTGCTCGCGTTAATACCGGCCAGCCAGGGCGGGGTGGACCTGGTGAACAACACAGTCACCGCGCTGATGAAGGCGCATTCGCTTCCAAAAATCGACTTCTCGAAAGGCGTTCCGGAAGAGGCGACCAGCTTTGTCGTCGTGCCAACGTTGTTATTCAAGAAGGAACAAGTCCGGGAGCTCTTCGACCAACTGGAAGCCCGCTATCTCTCGAATCAGGATCCGAACATCCACTTCGGACTCTTGACCGACCTTCCCGACAAAAAGACACGCCCGCTCGACGACGACTCAAATCCCCTGGCAGCCTTCGCCGTGCAGTGCGTCAACGATTTGAATGCCAAGTACGCAAACGAAAAGGGCGGCTCTTTCTTTCTCCTGCATCGCCATCGCATCTTCAACGCTCGCCAGGGAGTCTGGATGGGATGGGAGCGAAAGCGCGGCAAGCTGCTCGATCTCAACAATTTCTTGCTCCATCGGCACGATGCCTTTCCGATAAAGGCCGGTCCCTTGGAGGCTTTGGAGCGGGTACGTTACGTCATCACGCTTGACTCCGACACGCAGCTTCCGCGTGGCACCGCCGCACGCATGACGGGGACAATGGCGCATCCCCTGAATCAGGCCATCATCAATCCCAGATTGCGCATCGTCACGGAGGGGTACGGCATCCTGCAGCCCCGCGTAGGTGTTAGCGTCTCCTCTGCGTCACAGTCCCGTCTCGCCTCCCTCTACTCCGGCGAAACCGGCTTCGATATTTACACCCGTGCCGTCTCCGATGTTTATCAGGACCTCTTCGGGGAAGGCATCTTCGCCGGCAAGGGCATCTATGAAGTCAGCATCCTGCACGAGGTGCTCGATCGCCGCTTCCCAAGAAACGCCCTCCTGTCCCACGATCTGATCGAAGGCTCCTATGCTCGCGCCGGCCTCGTAACCGACATAGAGATCATCGACGACTACCCCTCGC
>JAOAPP010000782.1 GCA_025462985.1 Bryobacterales bacterium
GCGAGGGGCTGGACAGTGCGCGACTGTGAATGCGCGTGACCACGTCATTCCTTTGGAGGGTGAATATGGCCTACTGTCACTAACACCGAAGTTGGTCCGCCTGGATAAGATACCCGCCGAGTCATTAAGGCAGGCTTAATATTTTGACCGTCTGTGCGGCACTTGTCGCGATGACCACATATGTAGCTTACTCCCGACTTGACTACGGACAGCGGCAGGCATTAACCGCTAACGTGTTGAATTTGCTCCGGAAGTTACTAGGTATCAGTACTCCTATCGTTGGTGAACGGTACTTGAAGTTAACTAAAGTTTAGAAATAACTAGAACTTTTAGAGCAAGCAGGCTTACTATTCCACCTAGGCAGCAATGAATGCTGGAAAGGAGGTGAGAACGATGAAGCACTTATCTTTGAAGATGGAAAAACTGGAAGAGCGTATCGCACCGGGCGGTCTCCGCTTCGGCAATAGCGGATCAAAGAGCCATGGCTCCAAGAGTCATCAGCGATCCAGGAGCCATGGGTCCAAGAGTCGCGGGGGGTCCAAGTCCCGCTACTAACCATTAGGAACACCCGACACCTGTCGGGGACCTGATACCGACCACGATGGGAAGGCCACGAAGAATCGGTCGTGGCCTTCTCGTTTCATTGTATAGCTGAATCCCCAGAAGTATGGCAGGCGTCCTCCCCAAACTCCGCGATGACTTGACGTTAAGTTCACAAAGTGGCAAAGACGGAAGATTCTTGGTTGTAAAGGACCCGAGGCTGGGACAGTTTTTCCGGTTTGGTGAGGCAGAGGAATACATTTTGCGTCAGCTGGATGGGGAGACAACGCTGGATTTCATTCGGACGAGAGTGGAGAAGGACTTCGGAGAAGTGCTTGAACCCGAAGTCTTGCACGCGTTTATCAACGATCTGTATACGGCCGGCATGCTGGAGGGAAGTGTGCGGGAGATCGCCAAACCCGGCCATCGCGGCCGAGTGCGGGGCAGTTGGCTATATCTTCGCTTTAAGCTTTTCGATCCCACTCAGATCTTCGAGCGGCTCGGTCCTCTTACTGATTTTTTCTATAACGGATTCTTCTTGGCGCTCTCGGCGATGGTGATCCTTCTGGCCGTCGATACAGCGGTCGTGAATTCGAACGAACTGCTGGAAGCGTTTCGTGGGTTAGCAGCAGCATCCGCTATACCGCTGTACTTTGTGGTTGCCTTCTTGACAATTGGATTGCACGAATTTGCTCACGGCCTGACATGCCGGCATTTCGGAGGTGAGGTCCGCGAGATTGGTTTCCTTTTGATTTATCTTCAGCCAGCGCTCTACTGCAACGTGAGTGATGCGTGGCTATTTCCCGAGAAGGCTAAGCGGCTTTGGGTGTCGTTCGCAGGTCCCTACTTTGAATTATTTACTTGGGCCATCGCGATGTTGATCTGGCGAGCGACAGAAGCCGGCATGTTCCTCAATGAAGTGTCGTTGGCTGTGGTGGGAATCTCCGGTGTGAAGACCCTCTTCAACTTCAATCCACTGATCAAGCTGGACGGATATTACCTGCTCAGTGATTTTCTTGAAATGCCCAATCTGCGGAGGAAGTCGTTCCGGAGCTTAGGCGCTCTGATAGCACGGCTTTTCGGGCGGACTTACCAGCTGGAAGGAGAGACCAAAAGGGAACGAACGATTTATCTCACTTACGGTCTTGTTGCGGCGTTCGGCTCATTTGCGCTGATGGGCTCTCTTCTGATTACCGCCTTCCGATATTTGGGAGACGGCGTTCAGCCGGCCATTCTGGCTGTTCCAGTTGTGGTTGGTTTGACGATCCGAGGCCAACGCTGGTCGAGGCGTTTATTCTCGAGGTCGTCGAGCGCCTCCGCTGGAATCATTGACGACCCCGATTTCGAGGAGATTGCATCTGTGCCTTCAGGTCAGGAACTCGCAGCCCCGAGTGGAGGGGAACTGGCGGAGAGAGAGTCGAAAGCTATTGCGGTCAACGATGAACCGCCGGGGCTGCGGGGAAAGCCGTTCATAGGTAGGAAGTGGCTTCGACCACTCGTGTATGCTGGGCTCACTCTCCTGGGGATAGCCGGACTTTCGCAAGTACCTGTCCCTATGCGGATTAGTGGAGCGTTCGTGCTGCTGCCGGGAGAGAGCACCGACGTTCGTGTCTCGGTGGACGGCATTGTCGACCGGCTGTATGTGAATGAGGGAGACAAGGTAAAGGCGGGCGACTTGATTGCGGTCCTCTCCGATCGCGACATACGAACAAGCTTGGACAAAACTGAGGCGGAAATCCGCGAAGCACAAGCCAAGCTGCGGATGTTGCAAGCGGGCGCGAGCAGCCAGGAAATCGCCGTTGCCAAAGCAGGCGCAGACAAAGCGGCCGAGCAGGAAAGATATTCTCAGCGGAAGCTGGAGCGCGCCAAATTGATGCTCGATGCCGGACTCCTTGCACGGAGCGCTTTTGAAGAGGTCGAGGAGCAGACGGGCGCTGCGACTGGCGCGCTGATGGAAGCTAAGGCACGGCTGGATGCCGTGGTGAACAGTATCCGTCCGGAGCAGATCGATGGAGTTGTGGCGGAAATTGACCGGCTGCAAACACAGAGACGGCTGACACAGCGGCAACTGCAATCTCTCCAGGTGATCAGCCCAGTCCCTGGAGTTGTCGGAACACCTTCACGCCAGCTGCTGCAAATGCTGCAGCAGTTCGTTAGAAAGGGTGATCCAGTCGCCAAGGTCTACAGCTTCCATACTGTGAAGGCACAGATCATGATCTCGGAAAAGGAGATTACAGCAATCAAGATCGGTCAGCCGATCCAGTTGAAGGCCCGAGCGTATCCGGAGGAGACCTTTCATGGAAAGGTTACGTTCATAGCGACGAGCGCAGGTAGCGCGGCCGCAGCCGCGGAACCTACGCTCGCAGCGACGGCAATGCCGACGGGTTCCGCCGGAAAATCGGTCAACGACGTTTTGGTGAATACTGAAATCGATAATCATTCCCTGCTGCTGAAGCCGGAGATGACGGGCCGAGCAAGGATCGACTGTGGACGGAGACGACTCGCCGAACTGATCATGTGGCATTTGAAGCGATACTTCCGCGTCGATTTTCTTTCATGGTGACCAGGGCTATCTATATGACCAGAGATGGGTGCGTGAATCAAACTCTTTATTTGACAGGGCGGCCGACGCTCAGGCACTTTCTGCGTTTTGCTACAAAGGCGCGCGATTGTGAGCCTGAATGCGCCTTGGTGGACGAGTGGCACGCGGCAAGCGAGGTGGTGCGGACGCTCGAGAAAGAAGAAGGCGGAATAGCCGATCATCCTGAGGTGCTGCCGCTCGGGCCTGAGTATGAACCACTCCTCATTGAATTTCTGAAGGACCCTATTCAGCGCGCGAGTTTCAATACCGTGCCAACGGACATCGCTCTCGTGGAACTGGACAAGCTGATCGTGTACCAGAAACACATCGACCTCACGTTCACTGGGCAGCTGGAGAGAGAATTACAACCGACGCCGGACATAGGACGTGTTTTCCGAACTTGTCTCCCGTACGATCATCCGAAGCCGCCCGTCAAGTGGGCGCGCGTGGATTCTGACAGCTATGTTTTTGTCTCGCCGTCCAACGATCTCCGGTTTTTAGGAGCGTTGCCGATCACGGACGGACAGCTGCCGGATTGTGCTTCCCTGGGCGATGTCGTGAGCGTACTCGGTCTCGCGATCGGCTTCGGTTCGAATTTCATGAACGCGCTGTTTACGGACCACCGGCTGATCTTGAATAACGGAAGCCATCGGGCTTATACCTTGCGCAACATGGGGTTCACACACGCGCCCTGCATCGTGCAGCACGTCGCGTCCCGTGATGCACTGGATGTTCTCGCCTCACGCGAGGTACGGTCGGATCTCGACTTGTATCTCAAGCACCAGCGACCGCCCATGTTGAGGGATTACTTCAACCCTCAATTGCACAAAGTCTTCTCGTTTCAACCTAGGCTGCAGCAGATCAAAGTTCATTTCGAAGTTTCAGAGGCAGACGTGCCTGCATTCTGAGTCGTCGGAGTCTGCAGTGCGCTCTGGCCTCCACTGAGGACGGAGCTTATTCGGAGGCCCTACTCTGTCGCGGGTTTTCAATCCGTGCCAGCCGTAGCACACCGAGAAACCAGCTCGCCATTACAGTTTCCACTCCAAGGATGATCGCGGTCGCAGACGGGAGTGAAACACGCAGGGCAAGGCCGGGATTCAACGTGCCAAACCCTGTTTGATGCCACAGGTGAACGCCCATGATTGAGCCGACGATCCCGAGAACTGTCAGCAGCACACCGATGATGGTGCCGGTTTCGAGGCTGGCGAAATTGAGGGCGCGCTCGACCCAGGGGTGGTGTTCCGGCAGGATACCAATGCTCACGCCGAATGTCTTTGCCGCCACGCCGAAGATCACGGTCTGATAGCCGATCATCACGGCTGCGAGTGCGTATGTGAGAGTGTCCACATCGAAGTTGACGCTTCCAAGGTGCAGTTCCCCGGGCTCGAGCAGGGCCGTCGCAATCAGACCGAGACACATCAATGTCAGACCGGGATACAGAAACAGCCACTTGGGACTGTAAAGGAGCAGGAACCGGAGGTGACGCCAGCCGTCGCGCCAGGTTCTTAAATGAGGAGCGCGGCTGCGGCCATCAGGTGAGAGCGTGGTAGGGACTTCTTCGATGCGCAGTCCCTTCAAGGCTGCCTTGACCACCATTTCGCTGGCAAATTCCATTCCAGGCGTTCGGAGCTCGAGCCGGTCGAATGCCTTCCGTGTGAGTCCGCGCATGCCGCAATGGAAATCCCCACATTTAGCCTGGAAGATGACGCGGCCCAGAAAACTCAGCACCGGATTGCCAAGGTAACGATGCAGCACCGGCATGGCGCCGGGTTCGATTCCTCCCCGGAACCGGTTTCCCATCACCAGGTCGGCTCCCCCGCGAAGCGATGCCAAGAAACGGGGGATGTGAGCGAAGTTGTAGCTATCGTCTCCGTCCGCCATGATCAGGTAACGCCCATGAGCCGCTTGGAACCCAGCTGCCAGGGCAGCGCCATATCCGCGAATGGGAACGGAAACGAGGAACGCGCCATTTTCAATGGCTATTTCCCGTGACCCGTCCGTGCTCCCGTTGTCGGCCACTACAACCTCGCCATCGATGCCGGCCTCAAGCATTGCCTTCTGCGCTTTCTGAATGCAGATCGCCAAGGTCTCTGCTTCATTCAGGCAGGGTATGACGACTGATAATTCACAAGCACGGCGGATATCCGCCGGAGTGCCGGTATTGAGTCTGGTAAGAGTGGTTCCCATGCAATTCGAGACAAAACAGAGATGGTACGACCGCGCCGACTTTAGCAGCAGTACGAGAGTACATTTGGCTACAGCAAAAGTCAACGTGCACTCCCCTCGAAGATTTCTGAATCTGTTCGCCCAGATGCATAGAGTTTATCTCCGAGAATCTGCAACTTACTAATAGGTAACTGCTCGTTTACCGATGATTTGCCAGGGCCTAAATCTAGGACAGAGAGGTCTCCGCGGCCCAGTCCCTTGTAATAACTCTTCCGCCGTAACGTCAGCACAGCAATGACAACAACTGCCAAACGGAAAACCGGAACGCAACCGACTTGGTGAGGTATGCCAGTGCAAAACTTGCGCCGAAGATGATAAAATGCTGCGCGTCCGTTGCGCAAAATGTTGAATAAACACCAAACGCAATCAACAGAAACAGGTCAGCAGAATATCCGGCCGAACTATATTTTATGTTCAGATTGCGAACAATTAGCCAGGACGTAACAAGAAAAGAAGCAACCAGCACCGAACTGCGAGAAATGCGCGAACGCCCTTCCTGTTCTTGCGCCCGATCGCTGAGCGACAAACTCAATCGGGACTGCGCTGTCGGCAAGATAAATCGGAAACCACCAGCACGAGATAAGCGATGACCGTCCTAAGCAACCGCCTTACTTGCATTTCATGCCAGACATCTACATGCAAAAGCATTCGAGACACGGCGAGGAGCATAAGATAGAGCGCGTTCCAATGCCCGTTTACAACCCATGACCATTTATGGTGTTGGACTTGATCTGCCAAGTCGAAGTACGAAGTAACATTGCTGCTTATCGCGTATGGTTCAAAAAAACCGTCACCAATAAGGCTGATTGCCGCGAGGATATAAGCCCGATTACGACATGTCGTGTCGGAGTCCGCACACTGATTCGTTTGGTCTTTTTCATTCAGGCTTTATGCGAACATTTCACGTAATCAGCGTCTGATTGGGGAATCAACCAGCGTCAAATTCGGTAAGCGGCGCGAACCGAAGCGGAAGAGCCGGACCCCGATAGCAGAGCGCTCCTACATAACGCGGTGGCAGATGGAGGCTCAGCAAACTCCAGCGGCCTCCCTCGTCCTCGTTGAAATTGATGTGTGCCAGTCGGGTCGGTTCGTTGTCTTTGACGGTGACCCGAAAGCTGTCGAGCGGCGTCGAAAGGCCATTCCCAGTCGCTTTGATGAAGGCTTCTTTACGGGTCCAGCAGGTGTGAAAGACATGCGCGCGCGCCGTGTCGGGCGCGCCCAGCACCTCGGCCGCCTCGTCGGGGCAGAAGAATCGTCTGGCTACTGCTTCGATGTCTTTGATCTCTCGAATTTGCTCTACGTCGACACCGAGTTCCAGTTCATAGGCAAACGCGAAAACCGTCAGTGCTCCGGAGTGCGACAGGTTGAAGCGCAGCTTGCAGTCAGGCCCCAGTTCGGGCTTTCCGTTGGTTCCATAACGGATGGGGATCGACGCCGGATGCGTTTTGAGATATCGGGAACACAAAACACGAAGGGAGCCACGAGAAAGAATGTAATTCCGCCGGAGATGCTCGAAGCGGAAGCGATTGGCCCTCGCGAGTTCGTCAGGCGCCAATAAGCCCTCCAGGTACGAGAGTGGCAGATCAGGATCGTCCGTCCGCAAGGACCAGACATCGACCCGCTCGAGCGGTGGCGTCAAATGGGACACGGGATCCATTATCCTAAGGGAGTGCACGGCCGATTACGCTAAACTCTTATTTGGAGTTGCCCAATTGAAGAAGATCTTGATGTCGATCGCCTGTGTCGCGATTGCCGCCTCCCTGACCTTGGCAGACTCTTTGGAGAGCGTGCGGAAGGCGCCGGAGTTGTCCTTTTCGCTTCCCGGAAAAGGGCAGCAACTGCTTAGCCAGTATCGCGGCAAGGTCGTTGCGCTTGAGTTCATCTTCACTACCTGTCCCCATTGCCAGGCCGCTTCAAAGTACATGACGAAGCTGCAGAACGAGCTCGGCAGCAAGGGCTTACAAGTAATCGACGTCGCGATCAACGCCAATGCCGATCTGCTGGTGGAAAACTTCGCCAAGGAGTTCCAGGTGAGCTTCCCGGTAGGTTGGACGAATAGCGAGCAAATGCAGAACTTTATGGGCTTCTCGTCGCAGCGCTACGTGGTCCCTCAGTTAGTGCTGATCGATCGAAAAGGTACTATCCATTGGCAGACTCCTGCCACGACGGATGATGGCAATTGGGAAAAGATCATGAATCAGGACGCAATTCGGCAGCATATCGAAGAACTGCTCGGTTCCGGCAGTTCCTCGGCAGTACACAGCACCAAATTGTCTGCCCCGAAGAGATCGTCTTTAACAATCACGCGCCCGTAGCTCAGCTGGATAG
>JAOAPP010000783.1 GCA_025462985.1 Bryobacterales bacterium
GTCAGGAAGATTGCCGCGGCGAAAGAGAGTATCGCCTCCTTGCTGCCAGGTGTGGCTGGGGTGAGCAGAAAGGAACAGATTGCCCTCGGTGGACAGCCCGAGTTCATTGGCGGTGCCCCGGCGAAGATCGTAGACGCTCAGCTCGCTCGATTCTTCATTACCGTGAAGGGGCAGTTCCGCGCTGAAAATCTGGGACATCATCTGCAGTTCGCGTTGCCGCGCGGCCGAGATGTGTTCGGAGAAGACGGGGATGACAGACAGGTACACAGAGACAGCGAGCACGAAGAAGAAAAAATTATGCAGCACCATCAGCTTGTACCGGACTTTAAGCCGGCCGAAGTGGCGGGTGAACCAGCGAGGGGGGCGTGCTAGTTCAAGACGGTTGAATAGCGAACTCTTCTCGCCGGTCAATTTCCTGATCCTTATATTGCAGTTGGTATAGCTTCCAGTAAATACCACGCTGTCCGAGCAACTCACGATGCGTGCCGGATTCCCGCAGTTTAGCCTTGTGCATTACGAGAATGCGATCGGCACGCTGGATGGTGGAGAGACGGTGAGCAATGACAAGCGATGTACGCCCGGAGACCATGCGATTGAGAGCTTCCCGGACTCGCAGTTCGGTTTCTGTATCGACGCTGGAAGTGGCTTCATCGAGAATTAGTATTCGCGGGTTGTGAGCAAGAGCACGGGCAAAGCCGATGAGCTGCTTCTGGCCGGTGGAGAAGCCGTTGCCGCGTTCGCGAACTGGAGTTTCGAACTTTTCGGGCAACTCGTCGACGAAGTCCAGGAGATTGACCTGTTCCGCGGCGCGACGAATCTCTTCGGAGTCAATGCGTTCCGTCCCGAGACGAATATTGGAGCCGACTGTTCCGGTAAACAGGTACGGGTCCTGCAGGACGATGCCGAGATGGCGGCGCAGATCGACCATGTCGAACTGTCTGATGTCGATACCACCGATCCGAATTGTGCCGCGCTGCACGTCGTAGAAGCGGAGGAGAAGGTTCGTCAGAGTGGTTTTGCCGGCGCCCGTGTGGCCGACAACGGCTACGGTTTCGCCAGCTGCTATGCGGAAGCTGATATCCCGCAGCACCCAGTCTTCGTCGTTGTAGGCAAACCAGACATGGTCAAATTCAATGTCGACGGGACCGGACGGGAAGGACGTTGGATCCGCCGGCGAGAGCACGAGCGGTCGCGTGTCCAGCAGCTTGAAAATGCGCTCCGAAGCGGCCATGGCGCCCTGCAGGATGTTGTATTTCTCGCTCAGGTCCTGAATAGGCCGAAAGAATCGGAGCCCGTACTGGAAGAATGCGACCAGGACGCCTAGCGTGAGAGCGCCCTGGCGGATGCGAAACCCTCCGTAGTCGAGCAAGAGTGCGAGCGCGAGCATGCCAAGAAATTCCACCACCGGATAGAACCAGCCGTAAGCGGTAATCGAGTCTTTGAAGGCCAGCATGTGATCGCGATTGATCCCTTCGAATTCGCGGCGGCTTTGCTCTTCCCGGTTGAACAGCTGGAGTACGGCGATGCCCGCAACGTGCTCTTGCAGATAGGCATTGATTCTGGCGATGGCGAGCCGAATGCGGCGATAGCTTTGAGCGGCAGTTCGGCGGAACTGGACCGTGACAAGCACGACGAGAGGCATGACTGCCAGCATCAGCACTGTCATGCCAGGGCTTAAGCGCGCCATGGCGACAATGACGAAGGCCAGCATGAGTACATCGCCGATGATGGTCACCAGCCCCGAGGTGAACAGATCGTTCAGTACATCCACATCGGTCGTGACTCTGGTCACCAGGCGTCCCACCGGATTTTTGTCGAAGAAAGTGATGTCCAGAGTTTGCAGGTAGGCCATCAGTTCGCGCCGGAGATCGAACATAGCGCGCTGTCCGGTCAACTGCGTCAGGTAGGTTTGTCCGAAGTCACAGACAAACCCGAGAAGAATGACGGCGCCATACACGATGCTCAGCTGCATCAGCCCGGTAAGCGCGTCCTTCGACAGCCAGTTATTCAGGAAAGGAATGGCTGTTGTCCTGTTGTGCGCCGGCACCAGGTATCGGTCGACGGCTAGCTTTGTCAGCAGCGGTCCGATAATCTGAAAGAGAGAGTCGATCAGCAGCAGGAACATGGAAGCCGCGATCGCCGGCCGATACGGCTTCATGTATGTGAGAAGCCGCCGCATGAGACGGGAATCGTAGGCTTTACCGAGTACTTCTTCTTCCAATTAGTTCTGGCTCCCGCGGCCCGCTTCGGTCTTAATTTGAGTAGACGCGCGGTCCCACTTCTCAGCCTACCTTAGGCGATGTGTTGCGACGCCGCGCCTGGTGATAGTTATGAACGGTCTTGTTCTGATAGATAAACCCGGCGGCTGTACTAGTCACGATGTGGTGAACCGATGGCGAAAGCTTGCCCAAACCAAGCGGGTCGGGCATCTTGGCACTTTGGATCCGATGGCAACGGGGCTGCTTGCCCTGGTCACAGGCCAAGCCACGCGGTTGGCACAGTTTTTCGGCCGCGATGAGAAGACATATGAAGCCGAAATTACGCTCGGAGTAATTTCCAACACTTACGATGCAGAAGGTGAAGTGGAGGAGACCGGCATCCCCGTTCCGAGCGACCGAGCAGCAATCGTTTCAACTCTGGATCGGTTCCGAGGCCGATTTCTGCAGACCCCGCCAGCTGTTTCGGCGAAGAAGGTCGGGGGTGTCGCCGCTTATAAGCTGGCAAGAAAGCAGATCGCGGTAGATCTTGTGCCCATAGAAGTGGAGGTAAGCGACTTAAAAATCGCGGAGATTTCGGAGGGCCGGATACGATTGTCGATCACCTCTTCGGCGGGTACTTACATCAGGAGCATCGCTCATGATCTTGGACAAGCGCTCGGCTGTGGAGGCCTTCTGAGCAAGCTGCGGCGCACGAAGGTGGGCCCGTTCCGAGTGGAGAGCGCCCGGACACTACCGGAATTGGAGCAGCTTGCGTCCGAGGGCAGATTGCAAGATGCCGTTCTTGCGTCGGCCAAATTGCTACCTCAATTTCCGTCGGAATATGTCGGCGTCAATGTAGAAGCCCAGATCAGGCAAGGGCGCGATTTCCGAACTTCACCGTTCAGCGTGCCGCCCGGCTCGCCATTTGTTAAAGCCTTGTCATATTCGGGAGAACTAATTGCAATCGGAGAATTAAGGATTCCAAATATTTACCATCCGAGTACCGTCCTTTGAGAAATGACCAGGAGAACTTTACGCCAGCTGTGCTTACATAGTAAGGTTTAACAAACTCAATCATGTGGCATAATCTTTCCCGCGTTCTGGCAGCAATCCTGCCATTGCTGCTCGGGGTGGCACTTTTGCACGGGCAGAGTGCCGGGACCGACACTGCCAGTGCCGATCCAAACACTCAGTCGCCATCGAAAGCACAGTTCTTCTCAGGGACCGTAACGACGCTGGACAAGGAGCACATCACGGTCTCGCGAGTGCTAGTCGGGAAGCCTCCGGAGACGCGGACATTCGCCATTAAGCCCACGACGAAAGTTGCGAAATCGGTCAAGGCAAAAATTAAAGTCACTGTGCGGTACCAGCACGACGAGGACGATGGAGATGTGGCACTGGAGATTCAGCTCCGCTCGGCGTGGCGATTTCCCAAAGCGTCTTAAGCCGGACTCAGGAGCGCTCCTGTTCTTGAATTTCTCGTCTGCGCTTAGCCCAGCCGGGCTTTACAGCCTGATGAGAGCGCCCGATCGCGAGCGCATCCGGGTCGACGTTCTTGGTGATAACCGATCCAGCGGCGATATAAGCTCCCTGGCCAATCTCAAGCGGAGCGATGAGCGTTGAGTTTGTGCCGACGAATACTTTATCGCCTATGCGAGTAGGGTGCTTATGCAGGCCGTCGTAGTTGCATGTGATCGCGCCCGCTCCCACATTCACGTCCGAGCCGATTGTGGCGTCGCCCAGATAGGCTAGATGGTTCGCCTTCGAACCTTCGCCTAGGCGAGTGTTTTTCAGTTCTACGAAATTCCCGATATGCGTGCCGGCTGCCGCTTCGGTGTTCATGCGAAGGCGCGCGAACGGACCGACAAAGGCACTGTGAATCTTTGACGCGTCGGCGCAGACGTAGGGAAAGATCACTACATCATCGGCGACCTCGCAGTTCCGTAAGACACTGCCCGCGCCGATACGGCAGTTCCCTCCCACGCGGGTGCGTCCACGAAGTTGAACGTTGCTTTCGATGACAGTATCCTGGCCCACTTGAACGTCCACGTCAATCAGAACGCTGTCGGGATTTTCGATGGTGACGCCGGCAAGCATCAGGTCAGTCGTTTTGCGAGAGCGCAATATCCTGTCGGCGGCAGCCAGCTCAACCCGGGTGTTGATGCCGAGCAGTTCCGTTTCGTCTTCTACGAGCAAGGGCGCGACCGGATGGCCGTGGGCGGTGAGTATTGCGACCATGTCGGTCAGGTAATATTCTTTGGCCGTGTTGTTCGGAGTGAGTTCGCCAATATGGGCCCAGAAAAGTGCAGCGTCAAAGGCGTAGACGCCGGGGTTTATTTCGCGGATGGCAAGCTGATTCGGCGAAGCCGATTTCTGCTCTACGATGGCGGCCACCAATCCGCTGCTATCACGCGCGATGCGGCCGTAGCCTGTAGGATCCGAAATTTCAGTCGTCACAATCGCGCCGCCTAACTGACGGCGGCGGTGTAGTTCCAGTACCGATTGCAGAGTTGAGGGCTTGAGCAGCGGTCCATCTCCGTTGAGGATGAGCAGTTCGCCCTTTTCAGAGGAGACGTGGGCGCGTGCGCAAAGAACCGCGTGGCCGGTTCCTTTCTGTTCCGATTGCTCGGCAAACTGAATGCCAGGGGTGGTGACGCTTTCCTTCACGCGATCTGCCTGGTGACCCACCACCGCAATGATCTGCTCAGGATCGGCTACGTGGAGTGCGGCACGGATCACGTGGTTCAAGATAGTCTCACCGCCCGCTTCGTGCAGAACCTTTGCCTTTTCGGACCTCATGCGTGTTCCGAGCCCAGCGGCGAGGATCACGACCGTTACGTTACTTTTCATCTAATTCGTTGACGTTGCACTGCGAGCGCACTTCTTCGCGCCTGTTGAGCTCTCGATCGAGTGGCCAGTGCAATTGCCACGTCCGCCAGCGCGTCGGAGTCGTGCCGAACCTTCTTCTCGGCGTTGATCGCGAGAAGTTCGGCAGTGACCACCTCGACTCCGAGTTCTTCAATCCGCTCGAAGTCATTTTCTACAGGCCGCACACGCGCGCGAGCGTACTTTCGCCGCATGGCAAGCGGGATAGGCGTCGAGTTGACCACCACGCAATCTGTCAGCTTGCAACCGGCGTGGGCGTGTATCACTTCCACATGGCGAGAGGCCGTAAAGTCGATGGTTTCCCCGGGCTGCCACATCAGGTTGACAAAGTAGACCTTCAGGGCGGGGGACCGCTCTATTGCATCAGCAATCCCGGAGACGAGGAGATTCGGGATGATGCTGGTGTAGAGAGAGCCCGGCCCGAGCGTGATCAGATCCGCTTTGCCTATCGCCTCGAGCGCCTCGGGAAGGGGGAGGCAATCAGGGGGGCGCAGATGAACCGAGTCAATCGCGACCTTGCTGCGGCTGATTTTCGTTTCGCCACGGACAGCGGTACCGTCCTTCAGGATGGCTTCGAGAGTCACATTGGCTGACGTGGCGGGGTAGATCTTGCCGCGTATGGCCAGGATTTCGGAAGAAAGGCGTACCGCACGGGCAAAGTCTC
>JAOAPP010000001.1 GCA_025462985.1 Bryobacterales bacterium
AAGAGGATGGGGGCGACATCTCTGTTGAAGGTGACGGGCGCTGCATTTATCTGGATCCCGAAAAGGATGGCAATGCCAGCCAAGATGATGCTTTTCGAGCCCGTCATACCCTTCCGACAAGCTTAACCGGACCTAATCTTGGCTGTGCTGCACAACTTCAAGCAGGAATCCCAAAGAGGTGCGATGCGTGGTTTTCGGGTGTACGAAAAAGACCTGCGTTCCTCGTGAGCCGGAGCGAGGAGCGGCGTCAAGAATGGCGAACCCATCGGCTTGCATGGCGCGGAACGCCGCATGAATATCGGCAACCCGGAATGCCAGATGAACCATACCGCCCCGCCCGCTATTTTTTTCAATGTAGCGGGCAACCGGCGAAGAGGCATGCAGCGGTTCGAGCAGTTGAACGGCTGGATTGCCGTCGCGAGGCTGAAGAAACACTTCACGAACCTGGTCCGGGCCCGCGATGTCCTCCCGATGGATCTCCGCAAAGCCCAGAGTCTTATAAAGAAGGACCTGTGCTTCGAGATCTCCCGGTACGACCGCGACGCCGATGTGATCGATGCGAAGAAAGCCGGGCAGAGCCGTTGCAATGGTCAATCGTGCACCCTTCCTGAGTGACTTTCTCGGAAATATAGCATCCGCAGCGGGCTGAGAAGCGGTTCTAGCAGTATTCAGCCGCAAGAGAGAATGGAGAGAACGGAATAGACGGCTGCATGCGAGAATACTCTGTCTGACTTCACCCTGGTGCTCGGTTCGGCTTCGCCTCGACGCCATCAACTGCTTGTCGATGCCGGCATCCCACACGTCGTCCGGCCCTCTTCAGTACTCGAACTACGTTCCCCTGGTGAAAGCCCGGCCGGATTTGCCCAGCGGCTTGCCCGCGAAAAGGCGTTTGCCAGTCCGTGCGGCGAAGACGAAGTGGTTCTGGGCGCCGACACGATTGTAGTGGTGGAGGAGGTGGCTTTCGGAAAGCCGATGAACAGGAAGGAGGCAACCGAAATGCTGCGTCGTTTGTCCGGACGCGATCACTGGGTCTACACCAGTGTGTGCCTGAGGTCCCAAGATCGTGTAGTGGAAGATCTGGCGGCAACGCGGGTGAGTTTTTGTATTCTGACCGAGGCGGAGATCGAGGATTATGTGGCAAGCGGCGAGCCGTTCGATAAGGCCGGCGCTTACGCAATCCAGGGGCTGGCGTCGAAGTTCATTTCTTCGATCGAGGGATCCTATTCGAATGTTGTAGGGCTTCCGGTTTCGATGGTTTACCGCCATCTGCGAACGTTTTAAATAGCTTGGGATTCATTCGTATGAAACCCCTTTCAAAGATTCCTCCGATAGCGGCAGGCGTAGCTTTTCTGCTCGCTGGCATTGGCCTGCTTTCGGCTTTGCAGCAACTGGCTCTCGGGGTTTTCGCACTTGTTCCGCTGGCCGCCGGAATTGGCATCCTGCGCAAGAGCGTTTGGAGCGCCTATGGCTTTGCCCTTTTCGAACTGGCGCAACTGGTGGTGAGTCCGATTCTCTTATCGCGAACCGGGACTATCCCGAAGTCACAGTTGCTTTTTGCGCTTGGGCTCAACGCCGCTTTGGTGGTCCTGTATTATTTTGCAGGCCGGATACTCGCGGCTGGTGGAGGACGGCGTGGGTGGGCGGCACCCTGGATTGCGATCGCCTGTGTTTGCACTTTGCCGTTCCTCTTTGTGCAGGCCTTTGTGGTTCCATCGGCGGGAATGGAGAACACGCTGCTGATTGGAGATCGCGTGCTGACGCGCGTTTTTCCAAAAGTCAGGTTGGCCCATGGCGATATCGTGGTGTTTCAGTATCCGATCGATCGCCGGCAGGCGTTTGTGAAGCGGGTGATTGGAGTACCCGGCGACCGCATCCGTATTGCCGGGGGAGTCGTTTATCGAAATGGGGCTGCGCTGAAAGAGCCATACGCCGTGCATAAGTTTGTCTCGGCGGGAAGCTACCGGGACAACTTTCCGGGTGATCCTGCGAGGAGTCTATTAGAGCCGGGCTCGCCGGAGATGGCGGCAGTACGCGAGATGCTGCAGAAGCATGTATCGGACGGCGAAGTGGTGGTTCCCAGCGGGAAGTATTTCGTTCTGGGTGATAACCGGGATAACTCGCTCGATAGCCGGTATTGGGGTTTCGTCGATGCCGGGGATGTGATTGGAAAGCCGTTCCTCATTTACGATTCGCAGGAGCAGGGGAGTGCGGCGGGTGGAAAAGGCACCCTTTCGCGCCGCACGAGGTGGGATCGGATTTTCAAGCCGCTGTGAGGGGCAGCTTCAGCGGATGCTTAGGAAGCGAGGAGGCGGAGGTCCGCCACTTCGAGGACCGGTTTTGGCGCTCCCTGCCTTGCGACGGCGAGCATGGCTCTTCCGATTTGGGCGGTCGTGAGGATGAGATTCGGAACGAGCCTTCGAAGCACCGGGAGGAGGGGGCGGGCGAGCGCGTACAGGATTCGGTAGGACGGGGTCTTCGAGGTTATTCCGTCAAGCGGCTCTATAAATCCCGGGCGGAACATGTATGCGGCTTTGAATGGAAAACGAAGAAGGGCGTTTTCTGTGCGCCCTTTGATTCGTGCCCACGCGACCTTGCCGCGTTCTGAGCTGTCGGTACCGGCGCCTGAAACATAGATGAAGGTCATTTGGGGGTTCAGCCGGGCGAGTGTGTCTGCCGCCGCAAGCGTGATGCCGCACGTGATGCGTTCGTATTCTTGCTGCTTCATGCCGGCTGAGGAAACGCCTAGACAAAAGAAACAGGCGTCGAATCCGCTCAGGGCGGCTTCGATTGACTCGTAGTGCCACAGGTCGGCATGCACTATCTCCCGGAGCTTTGGATGCTGGAGTCCGGTGAGGCTTCGTCCGATTGTCTGGACCATGTCCACGTGCGGGTCCAGCAGGCATTCTCGGACGACGCCTTGGCCGACCATCCCTGTTGCTCCGAAGATGAGTATGTTCATGAGGCAGTTGTTCTATGAGATGCGCCGAATCAAATATGTCGCTTTTGGCTACTCGGAGTACCCAATATAGCCTTATACTTGCTCAATCAGTCATGAACAAGAGAGAGTTTTTGCAGGCGTCCGGCGCGCTGTTGGCGGGAGGCGCTCTGTCGCACTTAGCGGCGGCCGATTCGCGAACGAACTGGTCGGGCAACTACCGCTACAGCACGGACCAATTGCATGTTCCATCGTCCGTCGAGGAACTGCGTAAAGTGGTGAAGAGTTGCAGCAAGCTGAA
>JAOAPP010000005.1 GCA_025462985.1 Bryobacterales bacterium
AAGATAAAGGTATTCTGGCAGCGTGTAGCATTCATCCCACGTGTAATCGTCCGACTTGTTAACGCCAACGTAGCGGCGCCAGCTACGCTTGGGCTCATCGCGGTCGAGAGCCAGAGGCGGAAGACGCGGCAGGGCAGCATCGGTGGTCCGTTCGAGCAGGGGAAATGCTTGCGGAAGGCCGGCCAAGCGATGCGCGTCCGCGAGTCCAATCACGAGCTTGTCGTAGTTGTAGGCGGGAAACCGGAAGTTGGTATAAAAACGGCCGGAGATAGTCGCGCCGTAAAGATCAACGAGCCGGACGAGCTTTGCCTTGATGCGGGCGTCTTGGCTAGCGCCATATCCGCGCGCCAGAGCTGAAATCCACTGACCAAACGAGTGCGCAGGAGCAAACCCGTGCCCTCCGCTTTCAGTCTTCTGAAGCGGAACCTCGTCGTACCAGCCGCCGAGATCCGGTCCTGGGGCAGGTAGACCGGCACGAAGGCGCCAGGGCTTCAGTAGACTGTCTTCGTTCAACGACATCAGCACTGCCTGCGTTTGCTCAAACTGAGTCTGGGCCAGGCCCGGAGCAAGCTCGACGTCGCCGTAGCCGAACTCTTCAAGCGGCGTGGAGGCTCCGCCGTCCGCCGAAAGAAGCAGCGGAAGCGAGAGGGAAGCGGTCGCGGCGGATTTCAGGAAAGTACGGCGCGTCGTCATAGAAGGCCTTTACCGCTCCGGCTACTATCGGCTGGTACTTTCAAAAAAGATTTTACACGCTGCATGATCAACGACCTCTGGTACAAAAACGCTATCATCTACTGCCTGGAAGTCGGCACCTTTATGGATTCCGATGGCGATGGAATCGGCGATTTCAAGGGACTGATGCGCCGACTCGACTATCTGCAGGGGCTCGGTGTCACGGCGATCTGGCTCATGCCATTTCAACCGTCCCCGCGTCGCGATGACGGATACGACGTCGCGGATTACTATGGCGTTGATCCGCGCTACGGAACCCTGGGCGATTTCGTCGAGTTTACCCGTGGCTGCAAGCAGCGGGGCCTGCGCGTGCTGATCGACCTGGTCGTGAACCATACATCAATTCAGCATCCATGGTTTCAAGAGGCGCGCAAGGACCCGGATTCGAAATATAGGGACTGGTACATCTGGTCAAAGAAAAAGCCTGCGCACGCCAGCGAAGGAGTGGTCTTTCCTGGAGTACAAAAATCGACCTGGACCTACGACGAGATCGCCAGGCAGTGGTATTTCCATCGCTTCTACGAATTCCAGCCCGATCTGAACACGGCGCACCCAGAAGTGAAGGCCGAGATCCTCAAGATCATGGGCTTCTGGATCCAGTTGGGGGTCGCCGGATTTCGTATGGATGCCGTGCCCTTTGTGATTGCTGAGAAGGGCCCGCACGCTCCGGCGGATCTCGCGGAAAACTATGAGCTTTTGCGCGAGCTGCGGCAGTTTCTTAGCTGGCGAGAGGGCGAATCGATAATCCTGGGCGAGGCGAACGTCCTGCCGAATACCGATATGAAGTATTTCGGCGCTACAGGCGAATGCATGCAGATGATGTTCAACTTTCATGTGAATCAGAACCTCTTCTATGCGCTGGCGACGAGCGATTCCCGACCGTTGATCAAGGCCTTGAAATCGACGAAGCCGCGACCTGCTACGGCCCAGTGGGGCCAGTTTCTCCGGAATCACGATGAACTCGATCTCGGGCGTCTGACGGACGAGCAAAGACAGGCTGTGTTTGCCGCCTTCGCTCCAGACGAAAACATGCGATTGTATGGGCGCGGGATTCGCAGGCGGCTCGCTCCCATGCTCCAGGGAGACCGGCGGAGGATTGAACTCGCATACAGCCTGATGATGACCCTGCCCGGGACGCCAGTGATCCGCTACGGAGACGAAATCGGGATGGGGGACGACCTCCGGCTGTCCGAGCGTGAATGCGCACGCACGCCAATGCAGTGGTCCATGGATCCGCAGGGAGGGTTCACCAGCGGTGACCGGCCGGCCTCGAGGGTGATCAGCGGCGGTTCTTATGGATATGAACACGTCAGCGTCGAGGAGCAGCGGCGAGACCCGAACTCTCTGCTGAACTGGATCGAGCGGATCGTGCGGATGCGCAAGGAGGTTCCTGAGATCGGCTGGGGTGATTTCACGGTCTTGCGCACCTCGTCCGCCGCCGTGCTTTCACTCCGTTACGATTGGCGAAACAACGCGGTCGTTGTGGTCCACAACCTTGAGGGGATTCCCCGCGAGGCCCGGTTCGACCCGGCGCCCGAAAGCGGCGGCGGCGACCAGTATCTGGTCAACCTTCTCTCCGATGAACACAGCCGGGCTGAGAAGTCTGGAATGCACTGCATTTTGCTCGAACCCTACGGGTATCGATGGTACCGGCTGGGAAGCATGAATTATGTCCAGAACCGTACCGACGCGTAAAGCGTCCGCGGTGCAGCTGTTCCGGGAATTTAACTGAAGCGAAACAGGGAATGGTCGAAAAGAATCTCAGAGGACACCCGTGCGGAATACCGAGGGAGGGCAGCGGCCCAGGAGCTTGGAAGAGTGTCTGAAGGCGAGATTAAAACTCTATCAGAAGGGTCGATAACCTGCAGATAAGGATCGGGATGACGTGTACAATCGAGTGTAACTGGCCTATTTTAGAAGACTTCAAACAATGAGTGAAAGGTTCTTTTGCCGTAACAGGATTTTGGCCCTCGCTATTTGCGTTGGGGCCCTGTGGCCTCAGTCCGCTGGAGCCCAAACCTCCCCTTTGCCGCCTCAGGACGGTAAGCAGCGAAGTTCCCAGCCGGCAGAGGTCAAGCCCAGTGCGAGCGCAGCGTCAGGCGGCCCGTCAGCGGCTGTGGATTCGAGCTCCTATAAAGTGGAGTCTCCCGATACACTTAGCGTCAGGGTCTGGCATGAACAGGATTTCTCCGGCGTTTACAGTGTGCACCCGGACGGCAAAATCACTCTTCCCCTTATCGGGGATGTCCAGGCAGGGGGCAGATCTCCGGTTGAGATTGAAAAGACGCTCAAGGAGGCCTTGGCAAAGTACGTCGTCAACCCGCTGGTCACGGTAACGGTCCAGGACGTCCTCAGCAAAAGATATTACATGGATGGAGAGATCAACCGGCCGGGTGAATACTCTCTGGTTTCGCCAACTACCGTGCTGGAAGCCATCAGCAAGGCAGGCGGTCTCGCCGGGTTTGCTAACCCCAAGAAGATCTATATCCTGCGCGGTGATCAGCGTATCGCGTTTAACTACAAGGACGTAATTCACGGCAAGCACCTGGAACAGAATATCCAGTTGCAGCCGGGTGATCACATCGTCACTCCCTAGGAAAATAAAATGCTCGAAAGGTTCTCAGTTCCTCGCCGCGCTCTGGATTTCGAAGACTACGTGGACATCTTGAGGCGGAATTTCCGCTGGTTGCTGGGCCCCGCCTTCGCGGGACTCGTCATTTCCACAGTGGTCGCTTATGTGACCCAGGATACATACGTTTCTCGAGCACTCGTGAGAATTGTTCCGCAGCAAATCGCCGACAACTTGGTCCAAAACGTCAACAGCCAGCAGCTTGTCGACCATATCAACGGAATGGCGGAGAGTATCCTGAGCCGCAATACCCTTACCAATCTGATCAACACTTACCATCTCTACAAGTCGGACTTGAAAAGCGAGCCGCTCGAAGACGTCGTCAACAAAATGAAGACTGCGATCGTAATCAAGCCTACGCAGGGCATCGCCAACGTCTCCGGTAAGGGCGTTCCAGCCATGGAAATCGACTTTACCTACAGCGACTCCCACCTTGCCAGGACCGTGTGTGACGACATCGTGGCTCGGTTCATGAGCCAGAACACCGAAGACAGCTTGGCTTCGCAAGAGCAGGCCAACCAGTTCCTCAGCGACGAGTTCGAGAGGGCAAAACGAGATCTGGCCGCTGTCGACAATAAGTTGGCCGACTTCCGTACTCGCAATGCTGGACGGCTTCCCGAACAGATGGACCTCAATGTTCAGCAGATGAACGCTTTGTCGCAGCGCGCATCGCAGCTCAGTGATGGAGTGAACCGAAATAGCGAGCAGAAGATGTTCATCGAATCAGCGATCCGGATCGCCAAGGACCGCTTGAACGCCATCAAGGATGTGACTCCGCAGTCGCAGGCCCGTAATGATCGCGTTCTGGACCTCGACAAAAGCATCCAGCAGCTCGAGTTGCGTATCGAAGACATGAAGGATCGCTACACGGACAGCTTCCCTGATCTTCAGAGTGCCCGCCAGCAACTGGCGGTTTTGCTGAAGCAGAGGGATCAGGCAGCTAAGGAGAAGCCGGCGAAACCCGAATCGGCTCCTGTGGAGAGCGCAGCGGTGACCAGGGAGCGAATGGAAGCTCAAAACCAGATCGATCAGCTCCAGACTCAGCTCAAGGCGAACAGTATGGAGGCGGAGCAGTTGGCCCGCCAGATGGCCGCAGTCAATGCTGATTTGCAAGGGTATCAGGGGCGTCTTGAGGGAATTCCGGCAGGGCAGAAAGAATATGCCGAATTGATGCATGGTCGCGACTTGGCCAAACAGCACTACGACGATCTCGAAATGAAGCGCCATAGGTCCGGTATCTCCATGGATATGGAACGCCGGAAGCAGGGTGAGACCCTTGAGGTTCTCGATGCGGCATCGCTGCCGGCCGCGCCCACTGCGCCCAAGAGAACGCTGATCATTCCTGCGGGACCCGGAATCGGATTTATTATCGGAATCATACTGGTTGGGATCCGGGAGGTGAAAGACACCTCCTTGAAAAACCTGAAGGACGCTCGCCTGTACACGCAACTATCAATTCTGGGCAGTATTCCACTGCTCGAAAACGACCTCGTGGTCCAGCGCCGCAGGCAGATCATGCTGGTCGGCTGGGCTACGGCGACCGTCGCCGGGCTTGCGATCATGGCGATTTCGGTCGCGCACTACTACTTCAATTTAAATAAGGCGTAAAAATGAGCCGCATTCATGACGCTCTGCGCAAAGCGGGGCAAGAAAGTTCCGGGCCGCGAGGTTCTGGCGTCCGCCGGCCCATCTCGCCCGCCCCCGAAGCCAGTGGGTTCGACGGAGATGCCCCTCCGGCCACGGCGATCGGTAATCAGTCTCCCTCCTCAGTTCTGGTCGAGGATCTGGAACTCGCCGACCTTGAAGATCTCGAAAGCATCATTCACGGAGCCCGCGAAGTCGCCTATTCGCCTCAGAACGACGCTCTGTTGGTGAATCCTCTGAATCCGAGGGAAGCTCCTGCGGAGGAGTTCAAAACTCTCAGGACGCGGCTCAACCATCTGCAGACGATTCAGCCTCTCCACACTCTCGTGGTCACCAGCGCCTCTCCCGCGGAAGGGAAATCCTTCACGGCTACTAATCTCGCCGTGACCCAGGCGCAACTCGCCGACAAGCGAATTCTGCTCGCCGACTTCGATTTCCGCCGTCCAAACGTAGACAAGACTTTCCAGATCGACTGCACCCCCGGAATCACTGACTACCTGCGCGGCAAGGTCAGGTTGAGCGACATCCTGCGTCGTATTTCCGGAACGAGCCTCTATATCCTGACTGCCGGCGATGTCGTTCCCAATCCGCTTGAACTGCTCAATCTCAAGGAATGCAAAGCGCTGATAGACGCTCTGCGCAACCATTTTGACTGGATCGTTCTCGACAGTCCGCCTCTTCTGTTCGCCGCTGACGCCAATCTTCTGTCGACCATGTGCGACGGAACTATACTGGTTGTCCGGATTGGGTCCACCACCTTCGATTCGGTCACCCGCGCACTTCAGTCCCTCTGCGAGAACAACGTGCTCGGTATCGTGGTCAACGGCGCACGTCGGGGTGAGCTCTACAGCAAATACAGTTACTATTACGACTACTACTACGACCGGGATAAAGCTGCTCCCGCGGCCGAAAGCGCCGCCGCCCAGATTTCACCCGATCTTGACCACGATGATCGATGATCCAGAGGGGGCCTTTAGCGAGCCATCCATAAAGCTCGCCGATACTTCCGTCCCGGTTCACGATCTCATCCGTAAGCGCTGGAGCCCTCGCTCCTTCGCCGATCGGCCCATCTCTGATACCGATCTGAAAAGCCTGCTCGAAGCGGCGCGCTGGGCATCGTCCAGCAACAACGAGCAGCCCTGGATCTTCTTTGTGGCCCGGAAGAGCGATGCGGCGGAGTTTGAGAAGCTATTTGACCTTCTTTTGCCAGGGAACCAGGTGTGGGCCAGCAAAGCGCCTCTCCTGATGATTATGGCGGCCAGGAAGACTATGACCCGCAATGGCGCGCCAAATCACTACGCGCTGCATGACGCTGGACAAGCCTTCGCCCAGCTTGCCTTGCAGGCTGTCGCGCTCGGGCTTCATGTTCGTGGAATGGCTGGATTCGATCGCGAAAGAGCGGTGGTCGACCTCAACATCCCTGAAGAATATTGCCTGGGAGCCGCGATCGCGGTTGGCTACGCCGCATCCCCTGACCAGCTTCCCGAAAAGTATCGCGAAATGGAGTTGAGCAAAAGGCAGCGGAAACCCCTGGCTCAGTTCGTGTTCGGGGCCGGGTGGGGAACGCCGCCTCCCGCCATATAGTTCTACTCCTCCCGGCTCTGAAAATTGGCTTCGGAGTTCGAAACGATGTAGTTCGGCCGGTTCCTCGTGTTCTGCAGGGTGAGCCACAGGTATTGGCCGACAACGCCCAGTCCGAAAGTAGTCAGTCCTCCGAAGAAGAGCACGCTCAGAACCAGCGCGGTATATCCCGGGACTGGAATATTGCCAAGCATCTTCGAAACAACCACCACCAGACCCCAGAGGAGAGCCAGTACGAGTCCGCCCATACCGGTGAACAACAAAACCTTGATTGGAAGATCCGTGAA
>JAOAPP010000816.1 GCA_025462985.1 Bryobacterales bacterium
GACCGCCGGATCCAACACCGGTATCGCAGTGACGCTGCCGTTCGTAGCCTTGCCAGTCGCGGGACGACTGCTGGATGTGACCATGTCAACCTCCTCGTAATAGTTGTTGCTGCAATATCTGTTGCAACAACTATATCAGGATGTTATTCCCGAATCGAATCCATGGCCTACGGTTGAGGGCTGTCGCTGTGGTCGGGTCATCGCCCGCGGATGATCGCGATGCCGCCTGCGATCACCACTGCGGTGATAAAGGCAGCGAACCAAAGAAGCGTGATCGCCAACGGAACAAACAGTGTGGCAATCCCGATGCCGAGGACTGGGACGACGAGACCGATGTAGCTGAACAGGAACAATCCCGCGAGTGCTTCGCCTCGGAATTGTGGCTCGGCGAGCCGTGAACCCACCAGGAGTCCGTTCTTGAAAAGCACGCCGGCACCCCCGCCGGCCAGGATGCCTCCGATGATGAAGAGGGCAAGGGACGACGACCACACCCCAACGGTCAGGCTTGCCAGCCCGAGCCCCATCATGATGATGCCGATCGTCACCTGTGTCGCCAGCTTGGCCGACCGAATGAGGAGTTGTGTTCCGACGGCCGACGCAAATGTGAGGAAGACGACGAGGCCTCCGATGGCCTTTGAGGTGACCCCGAGGTCGCCTGCGACGAAGGCGGGAGCCAGCGAGGTAGCTAGCCCGAACAGAGAGAAGCCGCCAAAAGCGATGGCTGCTGCGGCGAAGTACTTCCCGCGTGCAGCGCGAGGTACCCGGATGCGTTGGGGGCGGTACGAGGCGCGACCCGTAGGCCTGTTCACGGTCTCAGGGACTAACGCGATGCCGATTGCTGCAAGAGCCAGCAGCACGATGAATACCAGGAAGGGGGTCACCAGGGGGTGGCTGATGAACTGCGCCAAGATGCCGGAAACTACCGCTCCGACAGCGAATCCACCAAGATTTGCGGCGGTGGAAACAATGTCTGAGCGCGTGCGTTCCTGCTCTGGACGTGCATGACTGTGCAATTCGAAAATGAACGCGGTCGCTGTCGCAGTAATCATCCCAATGCCGAGCCCCGCGATGACCCTGTCGACGATGAGACCGGCAAACGTGTTCCAGACGATGAAGAGAACAGCGGCGATGATTTCGAGGACGATCGCCGGTAGGAGGATGACGCGCCGACCTACGCGGTCGCTGAGATGCCCCGCCAGGAAGAGGCTCACGAGTACCCCCACCGCATATGCTGCGAACGCGATGGTGATGTCGAATGTCGAAAAGGCGTCGCGTGCTTGATAAAGGGTCCAGAGGGGGGTTGGGACAACCGAAAACGCCATCGCGATGAGGAACGCGCCGGCGACGACCCAGAATCCTGACCTGTGTGTGAAGCCGCGTCGTGATGGGAGTCCGGCCTGTGGGGCCGCGGAGTGCAAGGTGTGAGTCATCGCTCCAGTGTGCAATTTACTTAGGATCGTGTCCAACGGTTTGTTTCGATGAAAACAATCGCCATATGCGATGATTCAAAGATGGAAGTTCGACACCTGGCTGTGTTCCTCGCTGTTGCAGAAGAGCGCAACTTCACGCGCGCATCCATTCGCTTGCACACGACACAATCCGCAGTCTCTGCAACGATCCAGTCGCTTGAGGCCGAGCTTGGCGCAGAACTCTTCGATCGATCGGCCAGGCAGATTCAAGTGACTGTGGCAGGGCTCGCACTAATTCCGAAAGCCCGGGCTGTTCTCGATGCGGTCGTCGAGGCTCGAGACTGCGTGGATGCTGTCACCGGAGGTGTCACCGGCACGGTATCGGTCGGGTTCATGACTTCTGTGACACTCGTTGACACTCCGCGTCTGTTGGGTGAGTTTGCCGAGGCAAACCCAGAGGTGCGCGTGGTGCTCCGTTCATCGGAGCGCGGCTCGAGCGGGCTTGTCGACATGCTCTCCTCGGGTGAAGTCGATATTGCTTTCATCGCCAACCTGGCACAGCCGTCGGCCGATGTTCGTCTGATGGAGCTCGACTCGACGCCGTTACTGCTTGCAGTTACGACCGCACACCGGCTTGCATCACGAGGTTCGATTGGGCTTCGGGAGTTGGCAGGGGAGAGGTTCATTGATTTCCCGCTTGGTTATGGGAATCGCTCGATCATCGACCGAGCATTCGCCGATGCAGGCCTTGACCGCGACGTCCGATTTGAAACCGCGGATATTGCCCACGCTGCTGCCCTGGTGAAAAACGGGCTCGGCGTGGCCTTCCTGCCAGCATTCCTGGTTGCGTCAGAGCCGAGTCTTCGCACGCTGACGGTGCAGGGTGAGGACCTGAAACTGACAGTGTCGGTCGCGATCTCCCATTCGCGTCGCCCATCTCGCGCTGCCCAATTGCTGTGGGATCTTGCACAGAACGCTCGCAAGCCGACATAGCGGATTCCAATTGGACAACGAGGCGAAACCCACTGACCAAGAGTCTGGGGCTCTGCTAAGCCGTCTCTTGCCGCGTGAACCCGAGCTGACGCGAAACGGCCGCTGCGGTCGCGCGCATCGACTGTGCCATGACATCCAATCGGGGCCCGTGCAGGGTCTCAAGCGCGGCTACTATCGCGACCGTCGCGACGATCGAGCCGGTGCTGCCAAACACGGCGGCCGCGATCGCTCCAACGCCCGGAACAACGGTGCCGCTGAAGGAGTAGCCGCGTTTCCTTGTCTCGTTGATGCCCGCCAGCACCGAGTCGCGCTTGTGCTCGGTTGTGCGCAGTGCCCGAGCGGTTGTGGCTTCGTCGTCGAGGTAGGTGAGGAAGCAGATTCCCTGGGCGGAGTCGACGAGAAGCGCGGATCCGATGCGGACGGTCATGTTGACCGGCCTGCCGGGCGGCTCTTTACAGAGCAACGCAATCGCGTTCGCACCGGTCCAGATGCCGAGCACCGCCGTCTCGCCGCTCGCCTCTGCCAGCTGGGAGAGAAACGGTTCGGCTGTCTCGATCAGACGTGTGCTCGAAAGCATGGTCGCACCGAGGCCAACGAGGAGCGGACCCAGGCGATACGAACCGTCACCCACCTGATGGAGGAATCCCTCCGCTGCCATCGATTGAAGGTAGCGATGAGCCGAGGTGCGCCCAATTCGCAACTCCTCGGCAACGTCGCTGATCCGTAGGTCCGCCTTTTCGGCATCGAACATTCTGAGGATGTGCGCGGTTCGAGCGACCACCTGCAACCTCTCCCCGTTCTCGGGGCGAAGTGCGGCGTCGGTCATGAGGCTCAGCCTACTTGTCGCCATGCCGAGCTCCTTGGAGGTCGGCATCAGGACGACGAGGCGACTCTGGTTGGCTGTTCGGTCGAGGTCGTTCCGACCGAGCTTCCGCCGATGATGTCATCGGCGTCCGCGCCAAGATCCGCATCCTTCGTCTCCGGGCTCCAGAGCCCGCCGATGATCAACAGAACCGCACCAATCCCGAGCAGCACCGCCGGTGCGTACTTCATCGGCATGATCGCCGAAAGTCCCGCGGTGTAGAACGCATAGAACGAGGGAATGATGAGCGCCAACGAGTATCCGATGCCATATCCGGTTGCGCGAATCGAGATGGGGAACCGCTCCGCCATGTAGGCGCCGATGGCGCCGAAGGCTGGCACGCCCAGGAGCGCGACCGTAGCGATCACAGCGGTGACCGCCCAGAATCCCCTAACCGCACCGGAGGCGAAGAGGAGGTAGAACGGAATCGTCACGATGGATCCCACCCCGCACCAGGCGAAGAATGCTCGCCGTCCAATCCGCTGCGAGAGCATTCCGAACAGGGGATATGCCACGCATACGACCAGAAACGCCAAGACCAACGCGAGCGACGTGTCGACGGCGGACAGGCCCGATGTCGCCGCGATAGTCGATGGCAGGATGACGATCGACGCATTTGATGAGAACCACACGCCCGTCATCAGGAGGAAGGCCTGCGCCAGCGAGACGCGGTGCTTGCCCGTGAGCAGTTCTTTGATCGGGTTGGGCTTTTTCCGCCCGCCACCGACGACGGTGATTGCCGCCGTCTTCTGCCACTCAGGCGACTCGTGAATCGTCCGTGAATAGTAAATGGCGAACGCAATCGAGATGATCGAGCCGAACCCGAAAGCGATTCGCCACCCCCATTGCGAATATGTCGACAGTGGATCGCCCGCGGGGGCGAACTGCAGCACGAGGAGCGTCAGGAGCGAGATGACAACATACGCGGCGGGAAAGCCGAATGCGATTAGTCCCGCATTTCGACCACGGTGGGAGCGTGCGGAGTGTTCCATGGCGAGAGGGACCGCGCCGGTGTACTCACCGCCGAGGAACACGCCATCGATGAAACGCAAGATGATCAACAGAACGACGGCGAAGACACCCAGCTGTTCATAGCCGGGCAGCAGCGCGATGATGCCAGTGCCAACTCCGGCTCCGCCGACAGCGATGACCGTCGCCTTCTTCCGGCCGATGCGGTCGCCGAGACTACCGAAGATGATCGAACCGATCGGCCTGGCAATGAGGGTGGCCGCAAAGATCAGGCCGACGAGAATTGCCTTAGTGCCGGGGTTCATCGAATCAGGCATGAAATATGCCAGCGCCGGTGCCAGCGCTATGACCGGCAGGTAGATGTCGAACATGTCGATGAAGAAGCCGAGGCTCGCGCCGAAGACCGAGCGGCGCTCCTCTTTCGACGCCTTCCCGTAGACGACGGCCGCGCCCGTCGCGGCGCTCATGAGGCCA
>JAOAPP010000064.1 GCA_025462985.1 Bryobacterales bacterium
GCCAGATCAGCGGCGTGAAGTTCGTCTGGTACGAGCGGACCTGCTGGAGGAAACGCGCGACCCAGGTCGGAGTGAACGGAGGGTGCTCATCAACGAATGCGGCAAGCGCGATCGCCAGCGCCTGCGATGATTCTTCACTCGCTTCGCGCAGTATGGTTGCGGCCCTGTCGGCAGACTCCACTTCCTTGAGCCGCGCGGCGACGCGCAGTGCCATCCGCCGGATATTTTCGACCAGACCGAGCCGGAGCATGGTGGGTATGGCCCACAGCTCGCCCATTCGAAGAGAGGTGACGGTTTGATACTCGCGAACGAACAGCGTGATGTTGTCGAGGTCCAGATGGCCCTCGGTGTGCGCGATCAGCTCGATCGCTACTTCGTACGCGCGCGGATACCCAGCCAGCGATCCGGTCGAGAGCTTGGGAAGCTCCTCGTAATAGCCCTTCGGAAGGTTTGTCCGGATCTCCCGGATGTGCTCCTGAACGATGTAAAAGTTGTCCAGCAGCCAGTCGCCGGCAGGACTTATGTCGAGTCCGCGCTCCGCCCCATGATTCAGTTCCTGATAGACTCGATCGAGGACTACCTTCGTGTCGTCGAGGCGAAGCAGCAGCGGGCCCGGGCCACGCTGTTTTTGCGCAGGGAGCAGGTGATGACCGCGGGCAACCGCGCGCGCGCGTTCCCCAAGTCGTTCCGCGCCCAGCACCTCGCCGCGAATCGGGCCAACGAGTTCTTCGCTGGCAGCTCCATCGCGGGAGCGGCGAAAGAAACGACTGAGAGTTGTTACAGGACTTTTGGGCGGAATTGCTGTTGCCACGTCACCTACTCAACGCCAAAGATATGCCGCTCCTCAATGGAGCACGCCGCAAAATATCCCCGTTCGCTACTCGGCGTAGTAGGCCCGAATGCAGAGTGTCACCAGACGCTGGCGGACAAGTTCGTATTGATCCGCATTCTGCGGACGCAACGACTCGGCAAGGGAATTCCACAGTTGCTTGAAAATAATTATGAGTTGTTCAGGCTTGATGTCTTGATCGTGTGCTTCCCGCGCGACTTTCCGAAGTAGCACCGAGAGCTCCTGCGTTGGACCATCTGGTCTTCTCAGCTGCTCGGTTAGCGCGGTTCGCAGCTCCTTTATTGTGTTTTCCGAGAGTGAGCTCACAGGCGCCGCGACAAGGGTTTTCCACTACTCTCACTGGATGAATGGAGAGCAGTGGACATCTGTTCCTTGAATATCTAGGTGTGTCCACCCATTCGCCAGAGAGTCCGCAGGTCCACAAGTTGCCGAGTGGTGACAACTCTTAGCCGACCTGGGTGCGTAACGTTCTGATTCTTGCGCGCGAAGAGGTAGTCGCCGCGCTGCTGGGTTTGATGGTGGAGCTCCACGGGTTCCAGCCGAAGTTCATCGATAGATCAGAAAGCGTCGATGATGCGATCCGGCAGGAGCGCCCCGGTGCTGTGCTGATCGACTGCGACCATCCGGAGTGCACCGAAGCGCTGATCAAATCGATCAGAGAGTTGGATAGCACTCCGATCCTCTTCAGTCCTTTCCGAATGCAGCACGAAGTCCGGGAAGTCGCAGCTCGTCACCGTGTTCGGTCGTTCACACTCCCCACAGATCCCGGCACCTTCGGAAAGATGCTCGACACCTGAGCTTCGCTCTTCAGTCCTGGCGCGGTCGGTTTTTCTTTCCCGACTGGGGAATGGGACCCGGGTCCTTGGCGCTTTCCTTCACATGAAGCTTGTCCTGCTCGTGCTGGTGCTCATCTTCATTGCGGAGTTTCTGATCGGTGGCCATCGCGTCTTTTTGGAACCTTCCGTTTCCCTTCATGCTCCGCCTCGTAGTATAGGCGCTTCAGTTGTACACGAAGCGTGCCCGTGAGGGGCTCGTCTGGGAGCCTGATTATTTGCTGAGGGAAGTGTGGGTTAGCGGAAGCGGAGCCCACCCATCAGCCGGAAGAGCGTCGCGTCCGAGGGCACTGAGTATATCTGGGCACCGAGATCGAATATTTGGCGGACGATCGCCGTGACACCGCCAAAAACCGTCGCGCGCACGAGTGGCGACGCAAGCTCCACCTGGGTTCTGTCGACATTGCCATTCGCGTCTGTGAATCCCACCTGAAAGTGAGGATCGATTCGGTTCGCCCCCGCCCCCGCGTAGAACGAAACGCCTCCCGATCCAGGCGCGAACCCGGCGGCGATCTCTCCGCCGAACATATCTGGATGGAATGTGTCTTTCGACGGACTCGTGCCGTAGCACGGGCTGGTAGGAGATGTCTGTTGTAGCGACGATCTCGGACAGGTAATCGCGCCCTTCACGTTTCCGAATGTGCCGTGTATGCGAGCCATCAGCGTGGCTCCGTTGGTTACGGGACCGGCTGAGAAGTGATGCGCCTCAGATATGCCAAAGCTGAAAAGGTTCGGCGTCGCTCTGGCGATCGTGACGGGCGGCAGATACGCCGCCTCGAGCGCAAGTCCGAACGGACCGCCTACTGTTATCCTCGGCCGGCCGAATACCGGTGAGAGGGAAGTGTGCTCACTCTTCTGCGTGAAGCACGCTCCGGTTTGTTCGATCGCCGGATTTGGCTTTGGTATGTACTCGCCTTCCGCGCCGACCCGAATGCTGGCGGGTTTCATTACCTCTGGGGCAACCGCCATCGAAAATGAGATCGGTGCCGTGTAAAAAGCGAGCAGCTTTCCTTCATTACTGCTCGTGCCCACTTTGCATTGAGCTGCTGCCTGGTGCTGCAGAGCGCAAAGCAATCCCGCGATGACCAAAGCTCGACGCATTATTGCTCCAATAGTGGTGAACGTACGGCGAGATCACTAAAGTAGGATGCGGACACCGACCAAGCGAGAAAGCTTCGGCAAGCGCGGCAATCCTGAGGGTCAGCGTATGACTGGAATGGGCGAGCGTACGGCGTACGTCCGCTGCAGGCATTCCGAGTAGAATGCGCGATGCTCCTGGTAAGCACTCCACTTTTTGTTGACGGCCGTCATTTCTCGGTCATACGCAAGCAAGAGCGCTGTCTTGGCTTGCGTCTGGGCGGTCGATCGATTCACGGCTCGCGTGGCCAACGCATAACCGACGTAGTACATCACTCCGAGTCGATGCTGCTTCCGTAAGTCTGCGACCAGAAGGCCGGCCATTCTGTGATCGAAGTGATCGTGCGGATTTCGCACGATGCTTGGGTCGCTTGTGTGTATCGTAATCGTGGGTGAATCCAGGTTCGTGATTGCAGCCACGGTCGCGATCAAATCGGTCCAACCGCGATAGGTGGTACTCGCGTCGACGGCGTTCATTTCGGAGCTCGGCTTCGCCCGCAATTTCCTCAGGCTCCGATAGCCATAGCGCGCAAACCCCCTCCCGTCTCGTTTTCCGTCGGAAAGGCGCAAGAAATACGATTCAGTATTGCCGAGAGTGCATTTTCTTATGGAATGCTCGCGGATCTGGACCATTGCGCAGCCAAGTGGCTCGGTGACCGAGATACCGGCGGCGATCCGCGTTGACCCCAGCGCAGCGCGCTCTCGGGTCTGCCAATAGACAGAATCTCGTCCGTCATCGCCGGCGGTCAGGTACACAAAGACACCTCGATTGCCTGCATGGAGTCTTTGCGTCAGCACGTCACCCATGAACAGCTGCCAATCGTCCTGGTGCGCAACCACTACGACATCAACTGGGGTGATTTGGTTAGTTAATAACCTAACTCCGCCACGAATGGCACCCGATCCGGAGCCCAGCACCATCCACGACAGCAGCGCCCGACGAATTACTGGCTTCACTCGAATTTGCACGGGATGAAAGCTAGCATCTTGCTCCTGGCCGCAGACGTACCATTAACAAAAACGGGTGTGCTTCGATTCAGCACACCCGCTTGAGTGATTAGGTTCTTATCGAACCAACCCCGCTAGGCCTTTACTGCCTGCACTTCGAGGCTGATCTTGATCTCGTTCCCAACCACTACACCACCAGTCTCCAGGGCCTGGTTCCAGGTAAGCCCGTAATCTCTGCGATCGATCTTTCCGCTACCGCTAAAGCCGACCCGCTCTCCTCCCCACGGATCCTTCTGTTTGCCCTCGAACTCAACGTCAAGCGTTATCGGCTTGGTGACATCGCGAATAGTGAGATCACCCGTAAGCTTGAAATGCTCCTTATCACCCTCTATCCGGGTGCTGCGGAACGTGATCTCAGGGTAAACCTCGGCGTTGAGGAAGTCAGCTGAGCGAAGATGCTGGTCCCGTTGATCCGTCCGCGTATCGAGGCTCGCCGCCATGAGCGTCGCTTCGACAGTGGATTTCTTGGGATCCTTTTCGTCTGTGTAAATAGTGCCGGTGACATCGCCGATCCGACCCTTTACGGTCGTAATCATCAGATGCTTTGCCGAAAACTCGACCAACGTGTGAGTGGGATCGATTTTCCAGGCTGTTTTCGCCCCAACGGCGGGGGCAGTGGTCGCGGATGCTGTCATTTTGATTCCTCGGCGATCTTTTCGGTGAGCAATTACCCATCAACTGCTGCTAATGGGACTGGACTTACTATTGATAGGCTAGTATACTTTAGTAAGTAGCTTGTGTCAAGCGCCCGTCTTTCCAAAATTTCTATATGGCCCGAAACGACTTACCTGCCCCTGTTTGCGCTCGGTTCCATCAGGCCGTCGAGTTGATCGGCGGACGATGGACCGGGGCAATCATTCAGACCCTGCTTCAGGGAAAAACACGCTACGCGCTGATCAAGGCGGCGATTCCTGACATAACCGATCGAATGCTATCGGAGCGCCTCCGTTTCCTCGAGTCCGAAGAGCTCCTCACGCGAAGAGTCGTTCCTGAAAGTCCGGTTCGCGTAGAGTA
>JAOAPP010000065.1 GCA_025462985.1 Bryobacterales bacterium
GTGTTGGGACATGAGCCGGCGGAGCAGAGCTCCGTCGTTGTCGTTACCGAACACTTTTTTGTCGAACACGGTCCGGGCGTCTTCACTCTGGATATCACCCGCAGGATCAGAAGCGGCCGCACTGCCCTTATCCATTGCTTCACTTCGAAGGAGGCGCTCATGGTTGCCGAGATCGGTAAGCAATTCTTGGACCAGGCAACAGAGAGATCAACCTTTGTCCACGAGTTGCGAGAAACGTTGGCAGTGTTGGATCGTGCCAGCACCAGGTGGGAGAAGAGCGAGTCGCTCATTGGTGAGGCATTCCGCCGCGCCAGTGGATGGCTGCAATGTGCGGAAAAGGAAGATCGCACGCTTAAACGTTGTCTGGAGACGTTTACCTCGACAACTCCCGAAGACCTGCATCGTTGGGCATCCACCGTGCGACTCTGCGGCGCGCCGACTTCGTCCGCCGAAGGTGAGCGCGACGTCGAACGTTTCGTCGACCCATTATGGAATGGAGGTAAGCCGTGAAACGCAAGATCTCGTATTGGACCGCCATCGGACTGTTCTCGATGGCGATGACGGGGTCTGCGCCTTTCAATTACCCACAAGTTGCGCACCCATAACGAATCCCAATTCGATATCGGTGAGGCGGGACAGGCCGCGCCACATTACGGCATTACCAGGCGGAGGATCTTTCGCTCGTGCGAGATAGCCTCCCAGCCGGGCAATTTTCGTGAGATATGAGCTGAGAGTAGCTGAGCGACTTTTGCCGGATGTACGGCCCTGGATAAGCAGATCCAACAGACGCATCTCGATGCTTGTCAGCGCCACGATGGGTGGGGCAGCCGGCGCAACCCGGTTCATCATGGTCATCCAAAAGATGCGCCAGCTAAGGATGCAGAACACGGCAATTAGATTCACGATCCGCTCAGCGGCGCGGAGCTTCGAGGCCTCCGCTTTGCAGCCGGACTTCAGGATCTTGTGAAAGGTCTCGATCTTCCAGCGCATCGCGTACCAGGAGAGCTTTTCCAATGCGTCTTTGCGGGAACGAACAGGAAGGTTTGTGATCAGCTTCCAATCGATCTTCTCGCGCCCTCGCGGCTTTGTCCGCTCCCGCGCGTGAATCACAGTCAGCATCAGAGATGGATACTTCTTCTGCTTTCCGATCGGCGGCAGAATCTGAAGTCGCTTGTATCGGACTTCTACGCTTGCCTCCGACAGCGTTCCCTTGCTATCGCGGACCTCGACTTGGTACGTGGCCTTGACTTTGGCATCTTTCATCGCCGCCGAAATCGTGTGCTGGCCCTCCCCGGCAAGCCGGTCCACGCAGGTGCGCAGCACGAAGTTCGTCCCGCTTTGCTCAGCCGCGCAGAACAGTTCGTAGATGTCGCTTTCCCGGTCCCCAATGTGCACGCAGCGCCCCGCACTGCCGAGAAGCTCCGTAGAATGCTTCAAGTTCTCTAGCCAGCGAATGCTTTCCTTTACCTCAATGGGCACCCGTGTGGGATTCACCGATCGCTTGAGTGCGTTGGTACCCTTGAACTTGCTCCGGCTCCAAAACTTGATTGCGGTCAGCCCGAGGGGTAATCCTTCGGTTGTCACCGCGAGGCTTGAGTGCATCAGAATGCCGCGCACAGTGTACTGTTTGCGCCCCCAACTTTTGAAACCCTTGTGCAGGCCGCCGAGTGTTTGAGCCGACTCGCGATAATAGGTGAACTCCGTTGTGTCATGCAGGACCAAGATGGGACCACCCGTCGCAGTCACGCGTTCACGGGTGGCTTGGAAATGCCCTGCGAGGATCGGCACCTCGTTAACTCTCCGGTTCGAAAGAAAGCGATAAGCCGCTTTGGTGTTGGTCCAATCCTGGCAGGCCACAGGAATCGATTGTCCAAGCCGGCCCTCTAGCTGCCGCACGAGCTTCTGAAATCTCCGGCCCAGCCTGGCATCCTGAAACTGGCAGCCGCTCAGATCTCCAGCAAGAGATCCTGCACACCGATCGCCGGAGGAACAGGCTTCGGCCGCCTGAGCAGCTTGAAACAATTCAACCCACTGTTGTTTTGACATCTTGGCGGCATTTTACCCGCTTTATCCTGCATCCGATCCGAAAATCGCACTGGAGTTGTGGGTAATTGAAAGCTCGAGCGCACGGTTACCGACCATTAGCATCTCGCGAGTTTCCACATCGAGGCCTCGCGGCGACGGCACGATACGTTTCGGCTGCTGGTTTATATCGCCGCACCGCCTCCACCGAAACGGCACGCTCGATATACTGCCCGACACCGAACTTCGAAGCTGGTTGCCAGGGCTGGCGGAACTCGAATTTGACAGCGCCGCCAGGCGGAAACCAGCCTTTCTGAGTCGCCGCAAGGACTTCTGAACCTCGGGGAACGGTGGCAGATTCTCCATCCCGGTCTTGACCTTCTCGGTCGCGGGGCCGGTGATCGCGATGCCTCGGGCCGCGGCAGCCATTTTCAGGACAGCGAGTGCGATCTCACCGAGCTCGCGGTAATCGCCCGCGAGGCTTGTCGCCATGGAGTACTGCACCACTTCCTTGAACCACTCCTCCACCGAATACTGCCGTCCAAAGAAGCTGCGAATGACGGGAGCGAGTGCGCGGGTGTCAAGCAGCGTGCCGTTCACGTCGAACACGATGACCATGACTCTGGGCTCCTTCTGGTTCCTCCAGTTCCGGGGTCAGATGCCGCCTCCGCCTGTCAAATTTCGGGGCAAAGATTAAGTTCCGGAACAGATACCCCTATCGGCAAGATAAGAGCTAAAATAGGACCAACGGGCAATTGTGAAACCACCCTACTTCTTATAGATATTTTTCTTGACTGGACCACTACATATGGTGCATTCTGTTCAAGGCGACACAAACAACGTTTCCGGCCAGCCCACCTCCCCCAAGAAAGGCCCCATGGGACAGCTCAGCGTTAATTTATCTACCAAAGTCAAGGAACTACACCGCAGCCTCAAAAAAGAAGAGCGTACCGGCGTCTCTTTCCCGCGTCATTTCACCGGCAAACTGGAGTCGGGTGTCACCCCGTACGATCTCATCACCTGGGAGTCGCGAACCGCAACGATCGGGAACGACAAAGGGTCGCTAATATTCGAGCAGCGCGACGTGGAAGTCCCTGCTGACTGGTCGCAGACGGCGACTAACATTGTAGCTAGCAAATATTTTCATGGCCGCCTGGGGTCGCCCGAGCGCGAATCGAGCGTCGGTCAGCTTGTCCATCGCGTTGTCGATACGATCGCCGATTGGGGTCTGGAAGGCAACTACTTCAAAACGGAGCAGGACGGCGAAAACTTCCGTAATGAACTGGCGCATCTGATGCTGACTCAGAAGGCCTGCTTCAACTCGCCTGTCTGGTTCAATGTGGGTGTCCGCGAGGCGCGCGGGTACGGCTTCTACTTCGACGAAGAGGAGCAGGTGGTCCGGAAGTTGGTGCCAGGCGAGAACCATCCTCAATGTTCCGCTTGTTTTATCAATTCAGTGGGGGACACGCTCGAGTCGATCCTCGATCTGGCGAAGACCGAAGGCATGCTCTTCAAGTGGGGCTCGGGCACGGGAACGAACCTGTCCAGCATCCGCGAGGAAGACGCTCATCTATGGGGTGGCGGCCGGGCTTCCGGTCCGCTCTCCTTTATGAAGGGCTTCGACGCGTTCGCCGGTGTGATCAAGTCAGGTGGAAAGACCCGCCGCGCTGCCAAGATGGTGATTCTCAATTCGGACCACCCGGACATTGAGAAGTTTATTTGGTGCAAAGCCAAAGAGGAGAAGAAAGCCCACACACTCATCGATGCCGGCTATGATTCTTCGCTGGACGGAGAAGCATACGGCTCGATCTTCTTCCAGAACGCCAACAATTCTGTGCGGGCCAGCGACGAATTCATGCAGGCCGTGGTGGATGACGCGGACTGGTGGACCCGCAGTGTCACAAATAATCAACCTGTCAAGCGCTACAAGGCACGGGAGTTGATGCTGGAGATCGCCGAGGCCACGCATCAGTGCGGTGACCCGGGCATGCAGTTCGATACGACCATTAACCGCTGGCATACGTCGAAGGCAACGGCACGCATCAATGCTTCGAACCCGTGTTCGGAGTACATGTTCCTGGACGATTCGGCCTGCAACCTGGCTTCGCTGAACCTTATGAAGTTTGTCGGCGCCGACGGCACTTTTGACATCGAAGCCTTCCGTCATGCAGTGGACACAGTGATACTGGCGCAGGAGATCATTGTCGATAACGCCAGCTATCCGACTGAGAGGATCGCGAAGAACTCACACGACTTCCGTCCGCTGGGCTTAGGCTATGCAAATCTCGGCGCGATGCTGATGTCGCTTGGCTTGCCTTACGACAGCGATGAAGGGCTTGAGTTCGCAGCCGCCATTACGGCGATCATGTGCGGGCAGTCCTACCTGACGAGCGCCCGCATTGCGGAAGCGGTCGGGACCTGCGCCGGCTACCCGGAGAACGAGGATTCATTCCTGGACGTGATCCGGATGCACTGGAACGCAGCGAACCGGATCGACAGCAAGCGTGTCCCTCCGGCAATGTTCAAAGCGGCGGAAGAGTGCTGGCGACATGCCTATGAGCTTGGCCAGCGCACCGGATACCGAAATGCGCAGACCACCGTTCTGGCTCCTACGGGCACCATCGGTTTCATGATGGACTGCGACACCACCGGCGTTGAGCCCGATCTGGCTCTTGTGAAATACAAGAAGCTGGTCGGCGGCGGCGTGATCAAGATCGTCAACAATACAGTTCCGCAGGCGTTGATCAAGCTGGGCTACACGCCCGAGCAGACCGAGTCGATCGTGGCGCACATCGATGCAACCGGTACGATTGAGGGCGCTCCGCAATTGAAGCCTGAGCACCTGGCGGTCTTCGATTGCAGTTTCCGGCCACAGAACGGCGTACGGTTCATTCATCATATGGGGCACGTCCGAATGATGGCCGCAGTGCAGCCGTTCATCTCGGGTGCTATTTCGAAGACCATCAACTTGCCGGAAGAGTCTAGCGTCGAGGACGTGATGGAAGCGTACGTCGAAAGCTGGAAGCTCGGCCTCAAGGCGGTCGCTATTTATCGCGATAGCTCCAAGCGGGTTCAGCCGCTGAGTTCCGGAACAGGCAAGAATGAAAAGAAGACCGTCTCTGCTGCTCCCGCGGTGGAGGTGCAAACCGTAGAGAAAGTTGTGTATCGTCCCGTTCGGCGAAAGCTGCCGGAAGAACGCAACTCCGTGACCCATAAGTTTTCCATTGGGGGGCACGAAGGTTACATCACAGTCGGTCTTTATGAAGACGGAACACCCGGTGAAGTGTTCATCTCCATGGCGAAGGAGGGCTCCACGATTTCGGGTCTCATGGACACGCTGGCGACCTCTATTAGTTATGGATTGCAGTATGGTGTCCCGCTGAAGTTCTTTGTCGATAAATTCAGCCATGTTCGGTTTGAACCGAGCGGCTGGACCGGCAACGCTCAGGTACCCTACGCGAAATCGATCATCGATTATCTCTTCCGGTGGCTTGGCCTGCGCTTCCTCGGAATCGCGGAATCTACTGAGGCCGGCGATACGCTCAAGCTGCGGCCGACGGTCCCGGAGCCGCAACAAGCGCTTCCATTTGAAGCCAACGTCGTGAGTGACGCTCCGCTGTGCTCAGAATGTGGCAGCATCATGACCCGCAACGGCTCTTGCTACAAGTGCGAGAACTGCGGAGGTACGTCCGGTTGCAGTTGAGTGTTCCGTGTTGACCCGCTCTCGCCTAGTTGCACGAATACGGATTCGCAGAACGTATTCTGACAGGTGAGAAGCGGAAGCGTTTCGACACGCTCTCGGATTGATGTTGTAAACAGTAGCAAACTATCTCGTAACATGGCCCCAGCCGGAGCAGAGGATAGACATCTGAGGTGGCCCGTCAAGCCCTCGCGGCCACTATCTTGCTGAAACCAGCAATATTTTTCCACTGCAGTTCCACAGATGGGGCCGCTACCGGTTGCTTGTGGCGGCGGGCCGCCAATGCGGTTTGATAAGCAGTCTCGTCGTACGGTTTACGTTCTTTCCAGCACCGGAATAATATGCGGATCCATTTGAAAGCCAGTGAGCGGATTGCGGTGTTGCGTCGCTTTCCTTTAGCTCGCTGTTGTTCGTAATATTCTCGAGCCCATGGCGAGTAGGCGATTGAATGTAGCGCCCACTCATGAAAGGTCTGCCGGAGGAACTTCGGACACGACCAGCGCCAGTGAACCCAACGTTGTTTTCCACTGCTCGCGACCACGGGGGCGATCCCGCTGTAGCACTGGACCTCATAAGCCGATTCGTATCGATCTCGTTGGCTGCCGAGTGCCGCGATGAGCCGCGGCGCTAAAGCCGGCCCGGCACCGGGGAACGATTTTACGAGTGTGTAATCCGGGTGCTTGCGGGCAAGCGCGTCAATGTTCTCGTCATAGGAAGCGATGGCGACCATGAGTTGTTTTAGCAGACCGGCCCAGGCCACAACCGCGGCACTGCAGGATGCGATGACTGCCACATCGGTAGTCGCTGGAATGGCGTTGCGAATCTGATCTATGCGCTTGGCGATGCTCTCAGCATTTCGGCTGTTGTGGTCGATGAAGAAGTGTTTGATCGTGATGGGCTTGGCCCGTTGCAATTTGCTGAGGCTGGGCCAGCGCTCGAGAAACTCGGCCGTAATATTTGAGCCGATCTCATCGAACCAATCCAGTACTTGAGGGAAGTACATCTTCAAGTGTGAGGTTAGCCGGTTCGAATAGCGCGTCTTCTCATGAACAAGTTTCCTCCGTTCCTCTACGAGAAACTGCAGCGTTCGAGTTTCTGGTGTTTCCGGATTCAGGCGACGGAGTTTGTCACGATGAAGAATCAGCACCTCCAACAGGAGACTAGCATCACTTGGATCGTCCTTCGCTCCAGATGACCGGAAGCTCTTGCGGTAGTTTGCCAGCGTCGTTGGATGAACCGGAAAGATGACAAGATGGTCGTACTTCGTCAGCATGAAGACCAGCGGCCCTCGTGACTGTTCGAGGGCAACTGCGATCGGCTGGCCGCCAAATCGCAGTCGCAGTTGGACGGCCCAAACATCAACCGCTTCGGGCGTGTGATCGATTTGGCCGGCTTCACGCGCTGATGATCCACCTCCCTGCAGCATCCAGGCGTGCTTTTGATCTGCCCAGTCGATTGCAACAAATGCAGCGAATTCTGTTTCCATATGCCTCTATCCAGCTGAGATTCGGGCAGGCGGTCTTTGCCTCCGCGAAGGCCTTATAGTAGAGTCTTCTTAGCCAAACTCCAGACGACATCTGAGGATTCGTTTTGGAAGCAAAGTGCACCCCACCGCTCGGAACTCTATCCTGGGACATCGAATGTCGGGCACTGCGATTCGTAGCGGCGGGGTGCCTGCCCCTGTTCACGCTGTCACAAAAACTCAGCACAAAACAAGAGCCTGTTTTCCACAGCGGCGCGGCCACGACGACTGTGGAAACCCCAATCTCAATTTCTCTCTTTCGGAGCCACTATAAGGCACCGTCACGCGCTGCCCTCGA
>JAOAPP010000113.1 GCA_025462985.1 Bryobacterales bacterium
CATTCTCGATGCCGGCCGCCCTTGTACTGCGGAAGTTTGGGTACCAGCGGGGGCTGGTCGGCGGTCTCATTCTTTACGGAACTGGTGCAATTCTTTTTTGGCCTGCCGCAGTGAGCGGAAGCTACTATTTCTTTCTGTTTGCACTGTTTGTTATCGCGAGCGGCCTGGCTTTCCTCGAAACCGGCGCGAGCCCGTTCATCGCGCAGATCGGGCCCCCCGAAACGGCTGAACGAAGGCTCAACTTCTCTCAGGCTTTCAATCCTCTGGGATCGATCTCGGGCGTGCTGGTCGGGACCACATTCATCTTTTCAGCGCTCGAATTGAATCCAGCCAGAATCGCGGATTTGAAAGCTTCCGGGCGATATGCAGCCGTGCTGCACGAAGAAACAATGCGCGTCATCATGCCTTACATAGTGCTTGCCGTGATCGTATTTCTGTGGGCTCTGCTGCTGGCGAAAACCAGATTCCCTAAGCTCGGCGACGAGAGCGCAACAGACAAAACCGCCGACCATGGGCATTACAGGGAATTGTTGAGGTATCCGCATTTCATCAAGGCCGTTTTGGCGCAGTTTTTTTATGTCGGCGCACAGGTCGGGACTTGGAGCTACTTCATTCAGTACGTGCAAGACTACACGAACCAATCGGAAAAGGTCGCGGGTTATTTCCTGACGGGAACCCTTGCGGCATTCGCTATCGGACGTTTCGCCGCCACGTATCTGATGAAGTACATCGCTCCGAATGTGTTGATGGGCCTGTACAGCCTCGTCAATGTCGCGCTGGTCGCGATTGGAGTTTTAATGCCGGGCTGGATTGGTCTCTGGGCCATTTTTGCCACCAGCTTTTTCATGTCGCTGATGTTTCCGACGATCTTCGGGCTCGGGCTGCGCGATCTCGGTCCAAATACGAAGCTGGGAGGGTCACTGCTGGTGATGGCGATCATTGGCGGGGCGGTCTTTACTCCGGCGATGGGCCTGGTCGCGGAGGCGTCCGGGAGCATGGCGCGGGCCATGATCGTGCCGCTCCTGTGCTATCTCTTCATCGCCTACTTCTCGTATTACGGATCGAACCCCAGCCAAAGAGCCTGATTGTATACAACGAGAATCTCGGTTATCGATTCCCACACCGCCGGGGAGCCGACACGAGTTGTTCTTTCAGGCGGACCTCCACTCCGATCGGCATCGCTCGCCGACCGGGTAGAAGAATTCCGGTCTGAATACGACCGCTTCCGTTCCGCTGTCGTGAACGAACCTCGCGGGTCGGACGCCGTTGTCGGAGCTCTTCTGTGTGAACCGTTCGACCCAACTTGCGCGACCGGGGTGATCTTTTTCAACAATGTCGGGTATCTGGGAATGTGTGGCCACGGAACTATCGGCGTTGCAGCGACTCTGGCCCATTTGGGAAGAATCGCGCCGGGTTCGCACCGCTTTGAGACGCCGGTTGGTGTGGTCACGGTCGAACTCCACCCCAACGGTGAGGTGAGTTTCGACAGCGTTGCCAGCTACCGCCTAGCCAAGGGTGTTGAGGTGGAGCTTGAGGGCTCTCGAACAGTGCGGGGCGACGTGGCCTGGGGCGGAAACTGGTTCTTCATTACTGAGGATGCTCCCTGCCCGGTGGAGTTCTCGCATGTGGAGCAGCTGACGGACTACGCGTGGCAGCTTCGCCGGGCGCTTCCTGCCCAGGGCATTACCGGCTCGGGCGGCGCTGAAATCGATCACATTGAAGTCTCCCCTCCGACCGGCCGGAACTTCGTTTTGTGTCCGGGTCGCAGTTACGACCGTTCGCCGTGCGGAACGGGCACCAGCGCAAAGCTGGCGTGCTTGTACGCGGACGGGAAGCTTGCGGCGGGACAACTGTTTCGGCAGCCGGGAATACTGGGCACTGTGTTTGAAGGTTCTGTGAGCATACGGGACGGCCAGATCTTTCCTCGGATCAGAGGCCGCGCTTACGTCAACTCTGAGGCACAGCTAATCCTGGACGACGCCGATCCGTTTGTGTGGGGCATCCGGGGTTGAGCGATAGCTATGAGATAGCGGTGGTGGGCGGGGCATTGTGGGAGCGGCGTGCTTCAACGAGCTGGCGAACGCCGGTGCGCGTGTCTGCCTGCTAGCTAGAACCATCCATTCGGGGGCGGCGCAACCGCTGCGGGCATGGGCCACATCACCGTTATGAACGATTCGGAAGCGCAATTTGCATTGACGCGCTACTCGCAGATGCTTTGGAAGGAACTCGGCCCGCGCTTAGGTCCAGGCGCCGAGTACCTCCCATGCGGCGCAACCTGGGTCGCTGCCGACGATGCCGAAATGGCCGACGTTCAACGCAAGTTTCACTACTACAAGGGGCATGGAACGCCGGTGGAGGTGCTCGATTCCCGAGCTCTCGCGAGTCTCGAACCGAATTTACGCCCGGGCTTATCCGGAGGGTTGTTGGTGAAGGACGATGCGGTCGTTTATCCGACGGCGGCGGCTCGCGACCTTGTGGAAGGGGCCCTCCGATTCTCGGGGACGACCGTTCGTGAGGGCCGTGTGATCGAGATCGAAGGCGACGAGGCCCGGCTTCAGGATGGGTCGGTACTCCGTGCGAACAGTTTTGTGCTGGCGACAGGGACCGCAGCCAGGGCTCTTGCGCCAGAGGCGGACGTGCGGCCTCGCA
>JAOAPP010000114.1 GCA_025462985.1 Bryobacterales bacterium
GAAAAGCCTCCGGGTCTCTTCCAATTCCTTAACCAAGTGGGCGGAAAAGTAAGAGAATTGGACATGGCAAGGGCAACGTTGGCTGGTAGTACAGCCCGATTCGATATCCCCGACGAGCGAGTTCTAAGGGATCTATGCGGTGTCGGCCCATCGATCGAAAAGGACCTGAACCGGCTCGGCGTAACCACAGTTGACGGCTTGGCCAAGCGAGACGGCACACATCTCTATGACAGCCTCTGCGCCCTGACGAAGACCCGGCAGGACCCTTGCGTGCTCGATACGTTTCGCTGCGCTGTGGCCCAGGCCCGCGATCCAGAACTTCCTGCCGAACAGCGTCAATGGTGGTGGTGGTCCCGGCAACGGAAGCTCGCCTCTCGGTGACCTCTATACTGAAGGTTCGCGGATGCCTTGCCCGGTTTTTTACCCCACCATCCAAGTAAGCGAACCCACCCGTACGGGCGGACGCCTTCCCCTCATAAACGAGTACGAAGGGGTGTGTAAAGCCGACACGGAACCCTACACTCCGGACCCGGATACTCTATTCCGCTGCTGCAATCACGGCTATTCGCGCGGCGCATGTTCTCGGATTCCTCTCGATGCTGCACAGTCTTCTGTTCGCTACAGCATACTCGGGCGCAGGGATGCATCCCTCCAGGTCATGTGCGTGGAAGAAACCAACCATGAGCCGCAGAAATGGCACAGGTTTGAGTACGTGGTGGAGACTGCGGAAGTGAAGTGTGACTCTTTGACCGAATGCATGCGTGCACAAGCAGCCGCTTTTTGCCTCGCCTATGTGCGGCGCTTTCCCTCCTGAACCGAACTGATGTCGAACCCTGAACTTCTGTCTGAACCCTGCGCCGTGAGAACGGTACGGGAAACCCAATCCGAGCTTTCCGAACTGTGTCTCCCGAATGACACCAATACCCTCGGCACTATGCTCGGCGGGCATGTGATGCACCTGGTCGACCTTTGCGGCGCCATAGCGGCCACACGACACGCGCGCGGGCCAATCGTAACGGCGTCAATCGACCAGATGACATTTCTTCATCCCGTACATCTCGGGGAATTGGTGCTGTTGAAGTCGCAGGTGAACCGGGTGTTCCGGACCTCGATGGAAGTCGGGGTGAAGGTCTGGGTAGAGAACCTGGTCAGTGGGACGGTTCGGCACACTTCTTCGGCCTACCTGACGTTTGTTGCGCTGGATCGCTCCGGCAGCCGGGTGGAGTTGCCACCCATCATCCCGCAAACGGAAGAAGAAAAGCGCCGGTTCGCCGAGGCCGCCGAGCGGAGAGCCTACCGGCTCGCCTTGCGGGCACGTACAGCCAAGAAGTGAGAGTAGACCGCAGCTATTCCGGGTCCGCCTTGTGCATGTACTTGATGCAGTGCTTAAAGAGAAGCAGATTCGGCGCGCCTTCCCGATTCAGTTTTAAGCAGTCGCGGTCATACCATTCGATGACGCCTTCCAATCGCTCACCATCCGTCAACACGACGACCATATGCGTCTTGCCCTGCATCTGCTTCGAGTAATAGAACTGCTCGGCGTTTGTCTGGTCTGGTGGGGTGGTCTTCTTTGCCATCGGGGGCCGTCGATTTTGATCCTTCGGTTCTGCCATACCGCCGTTCCGAGCTGGTCTTCGGGTAAGCGCCTCGGAGCGCCTCTCGTCAATCATTTCGCCTCAATGTCCGCTCCCGCCACACGGCTTTCTCAGAACGTTCCCACGCTCAGGCGATCCTGCCGTCAACCGGATGGCGGAGATTAATTATCAAAGCGTCCAATGCCGCCGTCTTCTGAATATTCCGGCGAACCATCAGCACAAGTTCATCAAAGTACTGCACTGCACGCTCTATCCATGCAAAGGTAACACGTTCGGCAATGGCTGAAAGCCGATCCTGAATGTCGCGGTTGCGTACAGCCGGCTTGCCGTGAGCCACATGCAGGATATCCTCAAGCAGACCGTAGGCCGGTTTCAGATAGAAGTCGAGCTTTTCGGACCGTTTGGCCGAAAACGATTCCGATTGCTGCACCCAGGTCGAAAAGGGAGCAAGACTCGCACCGCATTCGAGAGCGGAAAGTATCAGCCCGCGCCTTTCTTTGAAGAGCGCGACATCCAGTGTCGCAGCAATCCCTGGGCTGCCTTCCGATAAAACGATTCGAGCGCTTGCGTCCGGCAGACTGCGAGCTTCGGCAAATGCGCGCATATCTGCGTCCGATAACCGGCACATCTGGAATACGATCGAGCGGGAGCGGATGGTAGGCAAAAGATCGTAAACATTTTCCGCGGTCGCGACGATCACCATGTGTTCGGGCGGCTCTTCCAGAATCTTCAGCAGTGAGTTGGCTGACTGTTCGTTGGCTCTGTCCAGATGGTCTATCAGAAAAACGCGGCGGGATCCCCGCAGCGGCTTCAGTTGAGCGCGTTCTCGTAACAGCCGCATCTGCTGGATCGTAATCTGCCGTAAAGGACCCTCGGGCGGGAACGTGACGAAGTCGGGATGCGAGGAAAACAAGAGCGGGTCGTCACCTCGTTTGTCGGAGGTCCACTTCTCCCGCTCGTTTATTGCCTCTTGGTTGTTTGGCAAGCTGAGGTCGTCGCGCTCGATCTTGTCCGCGTCACCCACCAAATTGGCAGCGAAGCGGCGCGCCAACGTTGCCTTCCCCACACCTTCCGGCCCACTCAATAAAATGGTTTGCGGAATCCGCTGCGCCTCGATCGTTCGCGTCAGTGTTTGGACGACTTGGTCATTGCCGTAAAAGTTCGGAAGCGCACTCATCGGTTCCCCCTCATTGTGCCATCCGCTCGAGGTGCGCCAGAGCAGGGGAGACTTCAGCCCAGACTCTGAAGGCAACCTGCGCCTGGTTCCCCTCGCCGCTGATCAGACGAAATCGCTCCGGCTCCATCTTGGCGATCTTGGCGTAACCGCGGCGTACACGTTCGTGGAACTCCAGTGACTGGAGATCAAGACGATCCTCGACGGAACTTCCTGCCTGGATCAGATTTCGGCGGCGGGCGCGTTCGAGCCCCGCTTTCAGATCCACGTCTATACAGATGGTAAGGTCGGGAAAGAGCGAGCCCAGAGCCAGGTCGTGCGCTTCCAATACCTTCTCAAAGCCAAGCGAGCGGGCTTCGCCCTGGTAGGCCAGAGTGGAATCGGTGAAACGGTCGCTGACGACAATAAGGCCGCGGGCCAGCGCCGGTTCGATGATTTCGGAAGCTGCTTGCGCACGCGAAGCAAACATCAGCAGGAGCTCCGTAATCGGTGACATCTCATCGTTCTGCGGATTGAGAAGGACGCGGCGAATCTCTCTGCCAATTGCTGTCCCGCCCGGTTCCTGGTTCTCCACCACCACAAACGCCTCGGCTCGCAGGCGCTCCACCAGCAATCGCATCTGGGTAGATTTGCCGCTGCCTTCCGTGCCCTCGAACGTGATGAAGAGACCCCGCCCTCCGCGTGCGCCTGGGTTCTCAGTCATAGACATAGTGCAGCAGGGTTTTCAAATCTTCCCAGGCCTCGCGTCTGGCCTGCTGATTGTATTGCCGCAGCAGGTACGAAGGATGGTAGGTAATCATCACCGGGATGTCCTGCCACTCGTGCCATCTGCCCCGCGACTTCGTGATGCCTTCCTTCGTATTCAGAAGCGCCTTCATCGCGGTCGCGCCGAGCGCACAGATGGCCTTCGGCTTGATCGTGTTCAACTGGCGGTAGAGGAATTGGCCGCAGGTCTCCATTTCGTCCTGCTGGGGCGTCCTGTTCTCCGGCGGGCGGCACTTGACTACGTTGCAGATATAGACATCCGACCGGCGGATAGCGAGACCTTCCTTCGCGGCCGTATTATCGATCATCTGCGTGAGCAATTGCCCGGCGCGTCCGACGAAAGGAAGCCCTTGTTGATCCTCATCAGCGCCGGGGCCTTCCCCAACGAAGACGAGCGGTGACTGCGGATTACCGGACCCGAAGACGATCGTATTCCGGCCTTCGCAGAGGCGGCACCGGCGGCAATCGCCAATGTCTTCGCGGATCTTTTCAAGCGTATCGCCGGGTGGTTCGAGCGCCGGCAGTGCAACGGAGGGCCGCAGCGGTTCCAGAAGTACGGGGGGGATTTCAGGCGCCCTGACCGGTTCGGTGACCGGGGCCGAGACCGACTCGACTGACCGATCCGGTGGCCGCAAGTAGATGGATTGAATGCCCAAATCTCGATAAAATTCGAGATAGGAGCGGATTTCGTCCTTTGTCATTCAAATTTGGCAGAAGAGCGGGAACCCCCGGCCACTAGGCAATCCGGTCCATACCGCGGATGGACAGCCTCAGCATTGCAATCTCATCGAGAATCCGCTCAGCGATCTCGTATTTGCTCGCTGGACCGGCATGTACAGTGCGACCGGACCTCGTGACAATCTCCACGTCGTTCTGATCCGACTCAAAGCCGGCGCCTTCCTGGTTGACCAGATTGCCTACGAGCATGTCGCAGTTCTTAGACAGAAGTTTGCGGCGTGACTCCTCCAGAAGGTTCTGTGTCTCGGCTGCGAAGCCGACCAGGATACGATCGGCTTTCTTCTGCCCGACTTCCGCGAGGATATCGGGAGTGGGATCGAGCTCCAGGGAAAGGCGAGCGGCCGTTTTCTTCAGCTTTTGTGGCGACACATTGGCGACGTAATAGTCGGCCACCGCCGCGCATTTGACGATGATGGTGGCATCGGTTAATTGCTCCATCACCGCCTGCCGCATCTCATGGGCGGTTTTCACCGGGATGAGTTCCACGTTTCGCGGGGCAGGGATGTTGACGGGGCCCGAGACCAGAACCACTTTCGCTCCACGCTTGGCGGCAGTTTCCGCGATGGTGTAGCCCATCTTGCCGCTGGACCGATTGCTGATGTAGCGAACTGGATCGAGAGCTTCCTGGGTGGGGCCTGCGGTCACCAGAAAGGTCTCCCCTTCGAAGTCGCGCCGCGTCTTGCCGAGCGAATTAATCCGTTCCGCAATGCGCGCCGGATCGGCCAGACGACCCGCACCGACGGTTCCACATGCCAGCCAACCGTCATCCGGATCGACGATCTCGCACCCTCTCCGGGAGAGCGTTTCGAGATTCGCTTGCGTGGCCGGGTGAGTCCACATGGCCGTATTCATGGCCGGCGCGAGGACCACTGTTCCGGTAAAGGCCAGGTAAAGCGTCGAAAGAAAATCGTCCGCTCTGCCGATCGCCAGCTTGGCGAGCAGATCGGCGGTAGCGGGAGCAACCACCAGGAGATCGTGTTCCTGAGCGACCGCGATATGCTCGACCGCGCTCGACAGAGTGGCATCGGAACTCTCGTGAGAGAACAGGCTGGTAATCACTTTGCGGCCCGTCAAGGCTGCAAACGTAAGAGGCTGAATGAACTCGCGGGCGGCGTCAGTCATGACGACCTGCACCTGGTGCCCGGACTGCTGCAGTAATCTGGTCAGCTCCGCAGCCTTGTACGCCGCTATTCCGCCGCCGACACCAAGCACAATCCGCATCTCGGGTCAGTTACTCAGGGACAGGACCGTCGACCGGAATCTGGTTCAGGTCTTCATACGGAATGAGACCGCGGCGAACCTCTTCCATCGCGAGCATTGTCGGCTTTTTGTTGCTGGCCGGCAGCACGCTGCGCTGGCCACTCTGCAGTTGCCGGGCGCGCTTGGCCGCTACGATGATGAATCTATAGGTGCTGCCGTCCGGATCGTCCGGAATAGCGTACTGTGCGTTTGATCTGGTTTTGTCTGCCACGTTTTTCTTCCTAAAACTTAGAGCGCCGATTTTCGAAGCTTTCGAGGATCGGCCGTATTTTGTCTTCCATGCGAATCCGTCGCACGCGCTCGGCCCTGATGATTGCCGCCAGGGTTCCAACTGACTCTTCAACCTGGTGATTCACCAGGATGTAGTCGTATTGATCGTGATTCCGGATCTCTTCAGCCGCCTCGTTCAGACGCCGTTGAATGACTTCTTCCGAATCCTCCGACCGCGCCCTGAGCCGTTGCTCCAGGATGTCGCGAGAGGGAGCCAAAATAAACACGCTGACTGCGTCAGGGATTCGCTCTTTTAATTGTCTCGCACCCTGCACATCGATGTCGAGTATCAGGTCCAGACCTTCAGCCCGCGCCTGATCCAGTACGCTCTGGTGAGTTCCGTAGAAGTTGCCGAAGACCTCGGCGTATTCCAGGAATTCACCCGCAGCGATGCGCTCGCAGAAGTCTTCCCGTGAGATGTAATTGTAGCTCGCTCCGGGCACTTCATTTCCTCGTGGACGCCTGGTTGTATACGAAACAGAGAAGCGCAGATCCGGGTCGCTCGCCAGAAGACGGGAAACCAAAGTGGATTTTCCTGATCCGGAAGGCGCGGAAATTATGAATATGTTCGTCAATTCTTCGCCCTGGTCATGGTGAAGTTATTCAAGATTCAGCGCCTGCTCCCGTATCTTCTCGATGTGAGCCTTGAGGTTTAGCGCGAGGTTCGTCACCTCCAGGCCGGTCTCCCCGGCTCCCGAGGTCTTCGACAGGACCGTATTGGTCTCGCGATTCAGTTCCTGCAACAGGAAATCGAGCCGTTTGCCCACCTCGCCGCCGGCCTGCAGCAATCTTCGAAGTTCCCCTGCGTGGACCTTGAGCCGTGTCAGCTCTTCCTGAATATCGGAGCGATCCGCCAGAATGGACGCCTCTTCGATAAGGCGGCTCTCTGAAATGGGGGTTGTTCCCAGCAGCTCCGCCAGCCTGGACTGAAGCCGGTCACGGATTTCCGGCAGCGCCCCCCGGCGTATCCGGACGATTTCCGCGGTGTTCCTTTCAATGGCCGACACCTCCTCCCGCAGCTGCTTCTCCAACTCCTGGCCTTCCCGGTCACGACAGGCATTTAACTGGCGGACACAGTCCGTCATAGCGGCCAGAACTTCCGGCTCGAACGATTTGTCCAGAAATTTCGCGACCGCGTCGCCGTTGAACACGCCGGGAAGGGTCAGAGCAAAGTTCAAATCAGGCTTGGAGGTGAGCTGATGCTCCCGAGCCGCCCGCTGGTGCGCATCTATGAAGCGGTTGACCAGTTCGTGATTGTACGAGCCCGCTCTGTCGGAGTCAGACCTGGTCACAAATGCCCGTAGTTCGACATGTCCACGCCCGATGTTCTGCTTCAGGATGGTGCGCATCGCATTTTCGAAAGGCGAAAGGTCGGCCGAGTGGTGAAAATGCAGGTCCAGCCCCCGGTGATTGACACTGCGGAGGGAGATTGTGAGTTCGCCCGATGCGGTGTCACGCTTGACCATCGCAAAACCGGTCATGCTGCGCAGAGGTGCGCCTGCGGGCGCGGAAGGAGACGGAGATTCGCTAGCCGGCATAGTATGTGAGGGGTTAACCTGCGATCACCGATGAGTCATGCTGTTGCACGTCATGGTGTTGCAGGTCATGAAGGTGATGATAAATCCCATGGCGCGCGATCAGCTCGTCATGGGTGCCGACCTCAGCGATCTGCCCTTGATTCAGAACAACGATTTTGCTCGCCTGGCGAATGGTGGAAAGCCGGTGCGCGATGACGAAAACGGTTCGCCGCTGCATAAGCGCCGACAATGCCTGTTGGACCAATCGTTCGGATTCGGTATCGAGGTGAGACGTCGCCTCATCCAGAATCAGGATCGGCGCGTTCTTCAGAAGTGCGCGGGCGATGGCTAGCCGCTGCCTCTGTCCGCCGCTCAACCTGGTTCCACGCTCGCCGATGACCGTGCGGTACCCTTCGGGCAGTTTTTGGATGAACTCATCCGCCAGAGCTGTCCGGGCTGCCGCGAATACTTCCTCTTCTTTGGCGTCGGGACGACCGTAAGCGATGTTGTCAAAAACCGTATCGTTGAACAAAAATGTCTCCTGCGCAACTATGCTGATGTTTTCGCGCAGGCTGTTTAGATTGAGATCGCGAACATCTTTGCCATCGATCCGAACCGATCCGGACGTCACATCGTAAAAACGGGGCACCAGGTTGGCCAGCGTGGTCTTTCCGGCGCCGCTGGATCCGACCAGGGCAATAACTTCACCCGGCTTGATCGCCAGATTGATGTTGTCGAGCACGCAGCGGTCCGGCGCACCGGGATAACAGAAACTGACGTTCTCAAACTGCACGCCCTTTTCGAACTTAGCCAGCCGTATCGCGTTCGGCTTGTCTAATACGCCCTGGCGACGGTCCAGGTACTCGAAAACGCGCATCGCAGCGCCGACACCGCCCTGGAAAATATTGTGGATGCCGGTGAGACGCTTGATGGGCTCATAGAGCATCACCAGCGCTAGAACAAAGCCAGTGAATTTACCCGCCGTCATCGTGGAGTTCTTCACCTGCATGCGCGCGATGGTCAGCAATCCGACAATGCTGAGGGCACCAAAAAACTCGATAATGGGCGACGCGAGCGCCTGTTGGGCCACATAGCGAAGCGTGCCGGTCTTCAGCCGCGCCGCCGCCACGTTGAAGCGTTTGGATTCAAAATCCTCCGCCCCAAAACTCTTCACCACCTGGTGGCCGGTGATGGTCTCCTGCAAAATTTCGGTCAGCCCCGCCGCCATATCCTGCGCGTGCCGCGTCGTGCGCCGGATACGCTTGCCCAGACGCACGGTGAGGAAGGCGACCACCGGGAACACCACAAGACTGATCAACGAGAGCCGCCAATCGATGCTGACCATCGCCAACAGAAGAAAGATGGCGGTAAACATCTGCCGCAGCCAGTCGGCGAGCATGCTCGACACTGATTCCTGGAGCCGCGCAATGTCATTCATGATGGACGACATGATGCGGCCGGTTGTCTGGTCTTCAAAGAACTGCGAATCCTGACGCAACACCTTGTCGAAGACTTCCTGGCGCAGATCTGTGACCGCGCTGATTCCCACCCAGTTCACCAGGTAGTTGCCGACGTAGTCGCAAAGCCCCTTCGCGAAGAAACAGAGCAGAATGGCGATCGCCACCATGGTCCAGATGTTGTGGATGGACGAAGGCAGAACGTCGGACAGGAAGACGCGGACATTGGTGCCGGGAATGGAAAACAGCAGCGCCGGCGTGTTGGGCGCATCCGGCTTCAGCCCGCGTTCAAACACCAACGGAATTAGCTTCACCAGCAGACCCTGGGACAGTCCCACGACCGCCATGAAGATCACGGAAAGGAGCAGTGCCGGAATGTATGGTCTGGCGTATCGAAGTAGGCGGTAAAGATCGTTCAAGCGTGCGCCTCTTCGAGCGTCCGCAAACGTTCGAGCGCGGCGATCACCCGAGAAACGCTGACCTTGCCCAACCCGTCGGGAGCAACGACGATTTCCGATTCGGTTCGCCAGGGCCCCCAGATAGCGGGATTCGAACTGCTGAAGAGAACGACGCTCGGTATTCCGAACGCTGCGGCGATGTGCGCCGGACCACTGTCGTTGCCGATAAAAACTGCCGCTTTGGAGATGACCGCCTTCGCTTCGGCGAGCGAGCCTTGGAATACCTGGTGGGGACTGAAAGGCGAGCCGTCATCGGTGCTTCCAGCCAAAAAAACCGGCTTGATATTCCAGAGCTGAAGGTAGCGGGCGACCTCGCAGAACCGCTCCGAAGGCCAGCGCTTATCCGGTGCGGAAGCAAACGGATGCAGCACGGCGTACTTGCCTTGGATGGGCGACTCTCCCGCGAAGAGATGGGCCGGCGGCACGTCCTGGAGCGGCGCGCCCATGGCGAAGACAGCGGATGCAAGGTGTTCGGCGGTGTGTACCGTTCGGTTCACACCCAGAATCTGCTGCGCCCGGCCGATGCGGATGTTATAAGCGAGCGTGATGTTGTGATGTGTAAAGCCCGCGCGCCATTTGGCGCCGGAGAGGGCCGTCATCCATTGACTTCGGCTGCCGCCATGGAAGTTGATACACAGTGACGGACGCCAGCGCCGGACCGCCTGCCACGTCGGATGCAGAACCTTCGCGACCGTCGGGTCTCCATCGAATACGGCGGAGTAGCGATCCTCGACCGCGATCCCGACCTGCAAATCGGGCCGCGTTTTGTTCAAAACATTCAGCGCCGGTGTTGTTAAAACGCAGTCGCCGAGAGAGCGCAAGCGAATAATGCAGACACGAGCGCGTTCGGGAAGTTGCTCCAGCACAGACATAAAGAATTAGGGCTTAATCACCGCCTGATCCACCAGCATGATCGGGATATCGTCCCGAATGGGGTACACCCGATGACACTCCACGCACTTGAGTCCGCTACCGTCTTCCTGCAGACGTACGGGGGCTTTACAGACCGGACAAACCAGGATTTCCAGCAACTCGGGGCTTACGGGCATGGAGACCTTCAGTTTATCAATGTTGTCGTGATGCGAGCTCCCCCGCTAAAACTTGACTTGCGGAACCCGCTTTTCTTCTTCGGTGGCCTTGAAGTACGCGTCGTCTCGCCGATAGCCAAACAGGGAGGCCGCAATGTTAGTTGGAAAGAGCTCCACGTTGGTGTTGTATCGGCGGATCGCTTCGTTGTAGTCGCGACGATCGACTGCGATGCGGTTTTCAGTACCGGAAAGTTCGTCCTGCAGCCGCAGAAAGTTCTCGTTCGACTTAAGCTGCGGGTACGCTTCTTTCAGCATCAAAAGTCTTCCGATAGCGTTGCCCAATTGATTGTTGGCGCTGATTTCGTCCTGC
>JAOAPP010000117.1 GCA_025462985.1 Bryobacterales bacterium
CATGGTGAAGTACGGGATGGAACCTGCGGCTGTGCTGCAGGCCGGACTCCTCCATGTAGCGCAATTGCTCGGGTGGGAAGGAACGATTGGAGCCTTGAAGGCAGGCTACTTCGCCGATATCATCGCGGTTCCCGGGAATCCGCTCCAGGACATCACAGCGCTGCAGAGAGTGGCTTTCGTAATGAAAGGCGGCACGGTATACCGCCGGTGATGCTTCGTACGTTGACGGCAGCGCTCGCGGCGAGTTCCCTGCTCCGTGCCGGCGAAGCCGCGCATCAATGGAAGGCCAAGTGGATCGACTGTCCACAAAGCGATCCGCAGGCATTCGGTGTTTATCATTTCCGCAAGACTTTTGAACTGCCTGCAAGGCCGGAGCACCTGGTCATTTTTGTATCGGCTGATAACCGGTATCAGCTATTTGTGAACGGCGAGCGCGTTTCGGCCGGACCGGCAAGGAGCGACCTGACGCACTGGCGGTACGAAGCCGTCGATATCGCTTCGCAGGTTCATGAAGGATTGAACGTGCTGGCGGCAGTTGTGTGGAATGACGGCGGCAGTCGGGCGGTGGCTCAGGTCAGCAATCAGACGGCATTTCTGGTGGAGGCGGCAGACCCAAGTCAAGCGGGCCTGAACACGGACGGAAGGTGGAAGGTATTGCAGGATCGGGCGTATTCACCGCAGTTGCTTCCCAAGGAGCAGCGAACTGGATACTACGCTCTCGGTCCGAACGAGAAGGTGGACGGAGCCGAATATCCGTGGGGTTGGGAACGGGCGGACTTCGCAGACTCGGCGTGGGCCGATGCGCGAATCGTGAGCCCTGCAGCGCCGCGAGATGCGCGAGATGCACCGAACGCCTGGATGCTAGTTCGGAGCGAGATTCCGCCTGAAGAACAATCGCCTGAACGCGAGCTGCGGGTCAGGCAGGCCACCGGTATTCCGCTCCCGAACGACTTCCCGGGCCGGCCGCTTCTGATTCCCCCACACTCTGATACGACACTGCTTCTGGATCAAAGCTATTTGACGACGTCGTATCCGGAGCTGACGGTGAGCAGCGGGAAAGCTTCCAAGATCGAGTTGCATTACGCCGAGGCTCTTTACGACGACGAGCGCCAGAAGGGCAACCGCAACGTTATAGAGGAGAAGCGGTTTCTGGGGCCTTTCGACACGTATGTCTCGGATGGCGGAGATCGGCGCGTTTATCGGCCATTGTTCTGGCGCACGTATCGCTATCTAAAATTGCACGTCGAAACGGCTGACGAGCCGCTCACGGTGAACAGTCTTCGCGGCGTCTTCTCTGCTTATCCGTTTGAGAAGAGGGCCGCGTTCGGAGTGGACGAGCCGAGCAATGAAGAGGTTCAACGGATACTCGGGACCGGGTGGCGGACCGCGCGGCTTTGTGCGCATGAAACGTATATGGACTGCCCATTCTATGAGCAGCTTCAATATGCCGGCGACGCGCGCATCCAAATGATGGTGTCGCTGTATATGACGGGCGACTCGCGTCTGATGAAGAATGGGATTGCGCTGATCAACTCTTCGCGCACAGCGGAGGGCGCCACTTACAGCAGGGCGCCTTCTCGTCTGCAGCAGTACATTCCGCCGTTCTCTCTGTGGTGGATCGGCATGGTGCGGGACTACTGGATGTATGTTGACGATCCGGGATTCGTGCGCTCTTTGCTGCCGGGCGTGCAGGCGATTCTGAGTTTCTATGCGAACTACCAGAAGCCGAATGGTTCTTTAGCTCGCATGCCGTGGTGGAATTTCGTTGATTGGGTGAAGGAGTGGCCCAAAGGCGTGCCGCCGGCGGATCCAGATGGGTCTTCCTCAACGGCTCTTGATCTGCAACTACTGATGGCGTACCAGTGGGCGGCCGAGTTGGAGGGCGCATTTGGGAAGAGTGCGCTAGCGGAAGAGTATCGCCATTCGGCAGCGCAGCTCGAAGCGACGATCATCCAGACAGATTGGGATGAATCGCGAGGCTTGTTTGCGGATCAGCCGGCTCATTCCACTTACTCGCAGCAAGTGAATACTTTGGCGGTGTTGGCGCATGTGACCGGGGGCGACCAGGCGCGCGGAGTTGTCGAAAAGATGCTGAGCGACCCGTCACTGGCGCAATCCTCCATCTACTTTCTCGCTTATACGAATGCGACGCTGCGCGAGGTGGGCCTGGGCGACCGGTACCTTGGATCGCTGCATCAATGGCGCGACATGCTCGGGGAAGGCTTGAGCACCTGGGCCGAGGAGAACCGGCCTGGAACGCGTTCGGACTGCCATGCCTGGGGCGCCAGTCCGAACTTTGAGTTCTTTCGCACGATTGCAGGGATTGAATCGGCGGCTCCGGGGTTCAAGCGGGTTCATATATCGCCGAACCCGGGAGCGTTGAAGGAAGTGAATGCCACGATGCCTCACCCGGCAGGCTTCGTCACGGTCACGCTGCGGAGCGATCGCGGCAAGTTAGCAGGCGAGGTCGCGCTTCCCGAAGGAACGACTGGAGACTTCGACTGGCATGGGCATCGCCGGCCGCTACACGCGGGACGCAACAAGATCAGCTTCTGAGGCTATGTCAGAAGCCGCTCGAGCTTCGAACCGGTGACGATCATGGTCTCGTTGCGCTCCGGCCCGATGGAAACGGAGCCTACCTCGACGCCGGTTCGTTCTTCCAGGAACTCCAGGTAGCGCTGCGCTTCTTTGGGAAGTTCGCTGATCCTGGTCGCGCCACGGGTGGATTGCTTCCAACCGGGCAGGGTCTCGAAGATCGGCTTGATTGCTTCCATGCGGCGAGTGCTGGCCGGCATGTGGACCAGTTTCGCGCCGTCCACTTCGTAGGCTACGCACACCGGAATTTCGGCGAGATCGTCTAGTACGTCGAGCTTGGTGATGATCAGGCTGTCGAAGCCGTTGACTTCCGCTGTGTAGCGAAGAAGGGGGACATCGAACCACCCGCAGCGGCGGGGGCGGCCGGTAACCGAACCGAATTCGTTGCCTGCCTGCCGGATTTTTTCACCAAGTTCCGTGAGGTCTTCAGACGGAAACGGACCTGCACCCACTCTGGTGATATAAGCCTTGGAAACGCCGATGATGCCGTCGATCTTTGTGGGGGGAACACCCGTGCCGATGCACGCGCCGCCGGCGGCCGCGCTGGAGCTGGTAACGAACGGGTAAGTCCCGAAATCGACGTCTAGCATCGTTCCCTGTGCGCCTTCGAGCAAAATGCACCTCCCTTCACGGATCATGGCGTTCAGAAGGTGAGAAGTGTCGCAGGCGAGAGGCCGAATCTGGTCGGCAAGCTGACGATACTGGTCCAGTATCTCGTCGAAATCGACGCGGTCTGTCAAGTGAAACGCTTCGGCGATGATCTGCTTATCCTGCGCGAGAGCGCGGTAGAGACTCTCAAAATCCTGATCCACCAGATCGGCGACGCGAATGCCCCGGCGGGCGATTTTGTCCTCATAGCACGGTCCGATACCGCGCGAAGTTGTTCCGATCGCCGTACGATCCTGGCGGCCCTCAGAGATTTTCTCAAGGGTGCGGTGAAACGGGAAGATGACGTGAGCGCGGTTGCTTACCTTCAGCTGTGACTTTACGTCGATTCCAATCGCTTCGAGTCCAGAGATTTCCTGCATAAGTGCGGCGGGGTCGATAACCACCCCATTGCCGATAACGGCCTGCACACCCGGGCGGAGAATGCCGCTCGGAATCAACTTCAGGACGAACTTCTGGCTGCCGATATAGACCGTGTGTCCCGCATTGTGGCCGCCTTGATAACGAGCGACAGCGTCAAACTTTACGGAGAGCAGGTCGACGATCTTACCTTTGCCTTCGTCGCCCCATTGCGCTCCGAGAACAATCAAATTACTCATGCTTTTACGGGCGTAGGCCCAAACTTGATGATTGTACCGTAGAGCGGTGAAATCGCTGCAAAATCACTGAGTTGGCGGGGCTATAGCACGCCGGACCAGCGCCATTCCTATGTTACGCTTGGCACGATGCAGCTGTGCGAGGTTTTTCAGGCACTGGGTGAAGATATATTCCGTCAACTCGTGCGAGGCATTTCGATCGGGAAACTCAAGACGTACCAGGTCTACGAGCGTTTTAAGCTACGTGCGCGAATGACCAAGCTCAACTCGGAATCGCTGCGCAAGACCGAGCCGAGATTGTGGGCGCGCATAACGGCGGGCGAAGAAGATTTCGCGGCGGACCTGGCCCAGGTCTTTTTGCTATCTCATCTGCCAATGATTGTGGATGTTCTGAACTTTCTTCAGATTCCAAACGAAGAAGGATTCTTTGACAAAGATCTCAAGCCCGATCAGTACCTGACGGAGGGCTGGCAGGAACGGGTTTACAACGAATTCGCCGAAAAGTATCAGCGCGAGATTCTTCTGTTCTACATCAATCACCTGGATTGGGAATTGACGAAGGCAGAGAAGATCTTCATGCCGGTCCCGCAGCATGCCTGACCTGAAATCTTTTCACGAGCAAGTGAAGCGCGGCGACCTCCAGGGTGTTCGGGACGCAATCGAGGGTGATCCGGCTCTGCTGAACGGGACGAATGACAGCGGGCAGAGCGCCTTCCTGCTTGCAAAGTATTACGGTCAGGGGGCGGTTGCGGAGTACCTCCTGAGTCTCCGCCCGGAACTCGATCTGTTCAACAAGTGCGTGGCGGGATTGACGTCTGATGTTCTCGCCGAAATCGACCGAGATCCGTCCCTGCTCGAAGTGCATAACAGTGACGGATGGACTCCGCTACACCTAGCGGCGTTCTTTGGTCATCCTGAGCTGGCGAAAGCGCTCCTTAACCGAGGGGCGCACGTGGATGTCCGCTCCACAAACGCGATGACGAACACTCCGCTGCATGCCGGCGTGGCGGGTCGTAAGGCCGAAGTGATCAGAGTTCTAATCGACCGAGGTGCGAACGTCAATGCCCGCCAGCACGGTGGCTGGACAGCTCTGCAGGGCGCGGCGCAGTCGGGTGACCGGGCGATTGTGGAACTACTGCTGGCGCACGGCGCCGACCCGAATCTGCGAGCCGAGAATAATCAGTCTGCTCTCGATCTAGCGCTGCTAAAGGGACATCAGGAGATTGCGACGCTTCTCGAGGAGTTGGGAGCGAAGCTGCAGTAAGGATGCTGGAAACACAACTCGAAGAACTTCGGCGCGCAACTCTGGCCGCGTTCGCTTCGGTTTCATCACTGCAAGAGCTGGAAGCCTGTCGTGTTGAAGCTCTGGGCCGCAAGGGAAGCCTGGCGCAGATGACGAAGGAGTTCGGAAAACTAGAGCCCTCCGAACGCGCGCGGCTGGGCAAGGTGCTCAACTCCGTAAAGCAAGACCTCGAAGGGGAGTACGAGGAAAAGAAGGAGAGCTTCGAGCGCACCGAACTGGAAGAGCAGCTCGCGAAGGAGTGGGTGGACGTGACGCTGCCCGCCCCCGGAATCCGGCCAGGAAGCCTGCATCCGATCACGCAAATCCAGATTGAGATCGAAGACCTATTCACTTCGCTTGGCTTTGCGGTGCTGGACGGACCCGAAGTGGAGACTGAAGAGCATAACTTCGATGCTTTGAACATTCCGCCAACGCATCCGGCGCGCGACATGCAGGATACTTTCTGGCTTTCCGACGGGCATTTGCTGCGGACACACACCTCTCCGGTTCAGGTGCGCGGCATGCGCCAGTGCGGGCCGCCGCTCCGCATGATTGCCCCAGGACGTGTTTTTCGCAACGAGGAAGTGGATGCCTCGCATGAACACACGTTCTATCAGCTGGAAGGCATGATGGTGGACCGCGATGTGTCGGTTGCGAATCTGATCTACTTCATGAAGACGCTGTTGAGCTCGATCTTCAAGCGCGAGGTGACCGTAAGGCTTCGGCCTGGATATTTTCCGTTCGTTGAACCTGGGTTCGAGCTGGACATTCACTGCCTGATTTGCGACGGCGTCGGATGCGCGGTTTGCAAACACAGCGGCTGGGTGGAACTGCTTCCGTGTGGTCTGGTGCATCCTCATGTGCTGCGGATGAGCGGGATCGATCCGGATGAATGGGGCGGCTTTGCGTTTGGTCTTGGCCTGACGCGGCTGGCCATGATGCGGTACGGAATCGATGACATCCGCCAGTTGCAGGGCGGTGACCTGCGCTTCTTGCAGCAGTTTTGAGCGCCTGTTTTTGAACCGCTCATAAAGGAACCCGGAAGGAATCTAAGTTGAAGTTCTCGTATCGATGGATGAGTGAGCTAGTTCCGGGCCTGCACACCGACCCGGCAGATCTGCAGCGCCTCATCACCATGAAGACCGCCGAGTGCGAAGGGGTAGAGCCCGTGGGTGCGCATTTCGCAACCGTGGTGGCGGCCCGAGTGGTGAGAGTCGATCCGCTTCCGAAGGGCAAGAACAAGGCGGTGGTGATCGAGACAGGGCGCGGCGAACAGAAACGCGTGGTCTGCGGAGCGCCTAACGTGCGTCCGGGTATTGTTGCGCCATGGGTTCCACCGGGAACGGTGCTGGATGGCAAGACGATCGCCAGTGCGGTGATAGAAGGCGTCGAGAGCGAAGGTATGCTGGCAAGCGCGGCCGAATTGGGAATCGGACGCGACCATGCAGGCATTCTGGAACTGGATGGGACCGAGCCAGGTCGACCGCTTGCCGGGCTGGCGGCCGACTGGATCATTGAGATCGACAACAAGAGCCTCACGCATCGGCCAGATCTGTGGGGTCACTATGGCATAGCGCGGGAAGTAGCGGCCATCACCAAGCTCAACCTCAGAAATCCGGTGAAGATGAATCTTCTGCCCCAGGCGGAGCCGGTGGTAAAAGTTGCGATCGAGGATTTCGAGTTGTGCCCCCGTTATAGCGCGCTGGTTCTCGAGAATG
>JAOAPP010000190.1 GCA_025462985.1 Bryobacterales bacterium
GGTCTCCTGCCGGACATGTCAGTGCATAACGTCGATGAGATCCTGTGGCTGACAGGGCGCACCCCCAGCAAGGCGCTCGCGATCGGCGCGCGGATCTATGGCCACGCCTTGACTACGTGCCTGGAAGACTTCGATGATGCTCTCCTGTACTTGTGGTTCGATGACGACCTGATTGCGCAGGTGCAAGTGAGCCGGAACCATGTCTCCGGATATCGGGTGGAGACCATCCTCTTCGGAGAAGAAGGGCAAATTCACGTAGGTCACTTCGATCAGCAACTGACTCAGGTCACGGTTGAAGCATATGGCCGGCGTGGCCGCCCGGAACCGCTCGCTGTCAGAAGGTTCCCGATGCGCGACTACAGGCAACCTCTGCCAGAGTTTGTCGATCGTTTCGGCCCTGCATACAAAGCTGAACTCTCAGCGTTCGTCGAATGTTGTAGCACGGGCGCGCCTTTTCCAACTACTCATCGCGATGGGGTTCTCGCCCAAGCGGTGATATCGGCGGGGATGGCCGCTATATTTGCCGCAGGCCAAGCAGCGGACGTCAAGTAAACTTTGTCACCCGCCAGAGCGCAACGCCACCGGCAGCCACCACGGCTAGCAAGGCAACGGCGAAAAGGGCCAGCCACCCCGTCTGGATTTCCATTTGCGGTGGCCGCGCCAACGTTCCCAATCCGATAAAAACCAGCGTCGCAGCACTGATCAGCAGCCAATCGACCCAGGTCCTGCGAAGCTGGGCTGAACTTACGTCTCGACCTTCCATGCACGCCTTTACATAGTCCGGACTGATGCCATACAGCTTGACTTCCCGCTGGGCTGCTTCTCTCCAACTCCTGTATTCGTCTTCTGATGCCGAGTTGAATGAAATGGCGAGCGCGCCCAGTGCCATGAGAGCCGATCCAGCGATGACTTCTGCATAGGTGGTTGCCGCCAGTCCACGTAGTTCGTGGAAGACGAGCAATCCCAGCAGCAGTCCCCAGAGCTGGTTTGTGTTGGATAGCGGAATTCCGCGGCTAATCCCCACATACTTGGCCGCATAGTTCTGAAAAAGATCGCCTACAACCCACATAAAGCCGCCCAGGGCCGGCCACAGCAGAACAGAACGATTGGTTACTAAGTCACGCCAGAATGGGCTCACACCGCCGGTGAATACAACGGACACTATGGCCATCATGGTCATTTCACCAAGCGTAAAGAAGGTGAGGAACGTGAGCGGGTTCATGCCGGTGATGTACGCCTTACGATACGGAATGTACATTGAGCCGAACATGAGACCGGCCCCCAAAGCTGCCGCTATTCCGTGCACCGCGCTCCCGTTCGCCGTCTCCGAGGTGGAAGCTGCCGAGATCAGTATGGCTCCTACGAAGATGACGATAGCGCCGCCAACGACACCGACCTTTCGCGTCCAGCCGGCGCGGTGCAGTTCCTTGAACAGCAGGGTACCCCAGAGAATACCGATCAAACTGTTCGAGTTCCATAGAGGAAAAGCAAGACTGAGCCCGATATCGCGGACCGCGAAGATCGTCAGCGTGTTCCCCACTGCCCAGAGGCAGCCGGCCATGACACCCCACAACACGAGATGCGGCACATGTTGAGCATCATGGAAGATATCACTCGTCCCACGAATCAACGCCGGCAAACTCCAGCGCGATACAAACGCACCGAAGACCATCATGAACGAGATTACGAATGGCGAGACTGCGACCGTGACCAGCTTTGTGGGAGCTTCCGCCCCAGCGAGCCAAAGCGCAGCGGCAAAACCGCAAAAGATTCCGAGCCTGTTCAGCAGTTGCTGTCGAGAGCTGCCCGGAAGCGTTTTGGTTGCTTCACTGTGTAAGAAAGTTCGTCTCGTGTTCATCGGTGTGCAGAGGAGCAGCAATAGTATCAGGAGAGCAGCCAGCTGCCACCAAACGGCGCTGCCACATTGCGCTAAACAAGAGCTACCTGGAGCAATAATTGCCGAAAATAACCGGCCAATACTCCAGAGAGGGATATCTGGTTCGGCACTGCTGGGAACTGGGCCTCGCCTCGCAGCTTGAGCCTTTTTCTTTTCGTTCGATCTTGAGGGTAGGCCGGAAATGATGCAGAAGCGTTACTTGACGCGGGTTCGACACACACGCTGAAGATCTCAGCCTCATCGCGCACAAATCGTTTGCTTTGTGCGGAGACACTGCGCACAATGAGGTCGAGGACATGCCGACGCCACTTCGCGCCACCGGCTCGGGGCGGGCATCGATTGGCCGGTTATGCCGACCAACCAGACACAATCAAGCTATTAGACATTGATGCCGTCACTTGTACGGCTCGCGCGCTATAAGCCCGAGTCCACCGACTCCGCTGACTCCGATTGAAGCAATGTGTCTCAGCTTGGGACGCTGATAAGCAAGCTGTCTGGGTGCGCGTTCTGTCCACCCACGTCAGCTGTCAGCCGTTCAATGAAAATTGAATCAGATCGGTAGCGAGATTCGTCATGAAGACATGCTAAGAGCCAACAGCCAGCAGGAAGATTGCTACGCACGGCTATACGCGACGTATCAGTTCGAGTGGCAGACTTTCTCGCGTGAGACGAGCCAGTGGCGGTTGTTGAAAGAAGAAGAACAACCAGACGCCCGCAGTGTCCGCGAAGCAGAAGCCCTCGCACATTCAGCACAAGATCGATACCGGCGAGCCCGCAATAGTCTGTCGGAATACATCATGAAGCATTCATTGGTCGAAACCTTAGTTGCCGGCTGAACAGCATGTAGATCTTGCGCCTTTGAGTTCTAAGGAATGCAGGCCCGTGCAGGGATGCGGTGACGCGCCCAAAACGACCATGAGCTGGCGTGACTATCACGAATGGACGAAGCATAGCGTTGAATCGTTGGGGCGATTGCCACATCTTCTCGATTGGGCGAACATGCCTGATCCATTCCGTCACTACGAGGGAGTGCCAATCCTCGACCTACCGGCAGATCCGCCGGCCCTTGAAACGTCAGCCCTGACAGCGTTGCACGGCGTCGCTGGCCCCACAGCCGCCGAGGATGGGCCGACGTTTCTTTCTCAACTGCTGTTCCATTCGGCTTCGATCAGCGCGTCCAAGCTCGTTCCGTCCACAGGATCCCGGTACGCATTGCGCGTGAATCCGTCTTCCGGAAATTTGCACCCCACTGAATTCCACTTTTTAGCGCGAGGTCTCAAGGAGTGGCCAGACGGGCTCTATCACTACCGCCCTTCTTCGCATATGGCCGAACAACGTGCGATGGGGGCTCTCGAATTAGGGTTAGCGGGGAACGTTGCGCCCATCGTATTGATCCTGACCAGCATTGTGTGGCGGGAAGCGTGGAAGTACGGCGACCGGGCCTATCGATATTGCTCCCACGACATTGGACACGCCTGGCAGGCCATCGCAACCGCTGCGCAAGCAATGGGCTGCGAGAACTTCGCGCGAGGATGCTTTCCTGACGATTATGTCTCCCAGTTCTGCCGCTTGCATGAGGATGAGTGGCCGATGCTTATTATCGAGCTGCGCGGCGGTTCCATCCCCCTGGGTAAACCACGCAGCACTGAAAGCATTTGGTACGGCGGCCACGCCAATCAGATTTCGAAAGAAAGCATCGCCTTCCCACGGATTGACCGCATTCACCGCGCGACAAAACTCAGCCACCCCGGCACCAGCGACATCGCTATCGCTGAGCCGGCGTCCACGGGCTACGGGCGAATCAAGCTGCCGTATGCAGCTTCCTCTCCGCGCACGTTCGGGGAAGTAGTCCGAATGCGGCGTTCAGCGTTGAACTTTGTGGGTGGGTTGCGTGCGATTTCGCTCGCTCAACTCTCGGCCTTACTGACGGTGACGACGCCCCCCTTCTCTGCTGACTTTGCCGCCGCACGCTTCACCCGGCTCTATGTATACGCTCATCGCGTGGACGGACTGGAGCCAGGCGTGTATAAACTTTGGCCCGAGGATGCAACGCTGGAACAGATCAAAAGCGGCGACCAGCGCGTAGTGGCCGCAGGCCTAAGCCTCGGGCAGGAGCTTGCCGGTAACGCATGCGTGGCTTTCTCGATGATCGGCGACCTGGAACGCGCCGCCGAGGCCCATGGCGACCGTGGCTACCGCTATGTGCATTTCGAAGCAGGAGCCATTGGCCACCGGCTGTACCTGGCTGCGGAAGCGCTTGGGTTGGGCGCGACGGGCATTGGTGCCTTCTACGATGACGAAGTGCACCGTTACCTCAACCTGACATCTGAGCAAGGACAAGTGGTTTACCATTTCGCGATCGGCTATCCGGTTCCCGATTCGCGCCTGAATACATGAAATCGTCATGTTAGGCATTCTGGTGCATGGCGACAACCATTTCGTCGTCCGCGGTCCCTTGCCGTGCCGCGACATTTCACTTGCCCTGATTCGACACTGGTCTCTTATTCAGATCGGCGGGACAACGCCGAGCGAGCTTGACGGATGGCGCATCATCACCAGTGAGTTTCGGGAGAATCTGACCTGGGCGGTCGTCGTACCCGGGGACACTGAAATATCGAAAGCAGTGACACAGTTACTAAACGAGCTGTCGGCGCGGGGCGTTAGGATCCACGACTCGCGCTTTGAAGTTTGGTAGACCAGCGTTTCTATTGAGAAACACTCGTCGACGCGTTTCCGGCACGCTGTGCGGTCAATTTCAGCTAGTCGCTCCAAAGCCCCGACTGCCTCCTGAACATTGTTAACCAGAAACCCGGTCTGGCCGTCCTGGACGACCTCACGGCAGGATCCCAGATTCATAGCAATGACAGGAACGCCGGCGCAATTCGCTTAGGCGAGAACCAGGCCGAAGCGCTCCGGTATGGTGTTCATATGCAGCAGGGCGGAGGCGCGGGCAAACAGCGCGTTCTTTTCGGCCACGCCCACCGGCCCCACGTAGGAGATTCTGCAGCCGTCCACGTGCGGCTTGACCTGACTCGCGAAATAAGACCCGTCCTGGATGATTCCAGCGATGATGAGTTTCCGGCCGCTCAGACGAGCAACTTCGATCGCGAGATGAACACCTTTATCCGGATGAATGCGGCCGAGGAAAGTCAGGTCACCCCTGGCCGCATTCGGCCGAAGGGGGTAGAACGAGGTGTCAATGCCGTTATAAACCGTCGCCAGATGATTCAGCCCGGCGGCAGGATCGGAGTCGCTGACGGACACACAATATCCATCACGATACTTCTCGTAAATGGGCATAAACTGCGGTGACGAGAATCCATGGACGGTTGTCAGGACCGGCGTCCTGACCAGCCGGCTGAAGGCCAACGCCATGAAGTCGTAGTGGCTGTGGATGAGATCGAACTCAGCCGAACGTTCGAAGGCTTCCGAGATATGAAGATATTCCGCCACCTTCGGTCGACAGAGCGATCTTCTTCGTAGCCCTTGGCCACCACGGCATGCAGATGCTCAGCCGTTACCGAATTTCCTGTAGCGAATAGCGTCACGTCCCAGCCACGAGCGACCAGCCCCTCCGTGATGTTACTCGCCACGGTCTCCCAAGCGCCATATTGCTGCGGTCGTGTTCGCCACGCAACGGGTGACAAAACAGCTACTCTCCTGTTGCGCATTAGCATCCGATCGATGTCGTTCCTAGTTCATCGCCGACAGTACCTGGCTCAACGGCGCCGTTGCGAAACCGGTGGCATGATCGGCAAGAGCATAAGGGATGATCAGTTCGCCGTTGTGAACGATGGCGCCGCAAGTATACACAACGTTCGGCACGTAACCTTCCCGTTCGTTTTCGTTCGCTGGGAGCAAAGGTTCGCGGAGACGGCCGATCACTTTGCCCGGATCGTCACGATCCAGAAGAAAAGCGCCGACGCAGCATTTTGCGCAAGGGCCCAACGCCATGGCTGAGAACCAGCCAACCCGCCTCGGTCTCGATGGAGACCCGCAGTTCCCAATTTGCACCAACTCCCAAGGGAAGGCGGGCTTCAGCAGCAGTGTGCGCTCGTGTCAGAAGTGGATGTCATCAGAAAACATGAGGTAGATGTTTTCATTGTCCTGGCGAGAGAGCATGGCATACCGGCCACTGATTTTGCGCGGGAAGATAGCCATGCCTTTGTTCTCGGCGGCCGGGCCGTTCAGCGTGACGAAGCCAAACAGGAGAAAGTCGGAGGTCTCAATGAGCTCCGACGGCGTGTTCATGATCGCGTTGAATCGGCTCAATGCGGGCGCTGCACTTGTGCGCCAGCCAGCTTTCCGAAGGTGCTACGCAGATCGTGCGGTTTGGACGGTCACGTTCAAAAGTCTTTGTTAGCCTAAAACCACATCGTAGATGACGGGGCGGTCATAAGGAAAAACCTGAGCCATTCGGCGATGGCGTCCTGTGCCCACTGGAAAGCGGGCACCGTACGCACCCGCTTCCTTTTGCTTCGACATCCACCAGGCAGCAGCGAGTGTCTCGCTGCTGCACATGGGCCATAGTCAGCATCGCGAACTCTTCACGCCGCGTCGAAGGCCACTTCTTCCGACAACCTGCGTAATGGCGCCAAGCGCGGTTGATGGTCGCCGGCGGTTTCCCGGTCTCCTCTAATAAGTTCTAAGTATGAGCAGCGGCCAGTGCTGCTATGCGCCGGTCCTTCAGCCTTCGCTCACTCATAAGTTCCTGCCGGAACGACTCTCCTGCGATTTGTTGCTGCTTCCGGCCAACCTCGATAGATGCCGGAACACCCACCAAAGCACGTGAGAGACGCGCCGGGCGAAGATCCCAGTCCCGGCGCGAGCGTATAACACTGTGAGAAACACGTCCAGCAGCGCCAGTGTCATAAGTGTCGCGCCAACGAGTTGCTCCATCCACGATGGGAGGTTCGATGCCACTCAGCACACCTGGAGACTACCTGGTCAAGCGATTAGTGGACCTGCTGCCGGTGAGGCTTCAGGACGACCTTCACGCAGATCCCTGATTCCGTTTCCTCGCCCATCAGACTAAGTCTCGTCCGGGCTGCTGTCGATCTCTGGCGCAATGTCCTGGATGGGCAGGGTTAAACTCGAACCTCGCTCCGGCATCGCTGGAAGGCAAGGTGTAAAGTCGACCCCCATGAGATTCGATTATCATGCGGCTGATCGTAAGTCCCATACCCATTCCCCCGTCTTCGTCGTGTAGAAAGGATCAAACAGGCGCTCCATGGCTGGAGGCGGGATCCCCGCACCCGAATCTGTCATTGCAACGGCCACTTCGTTCGCACCGTGCGCTCTCGACTCCACCCGAATTATACGAGTTCCCACGGACATCGGCGCAGTTGCTTCGATTGCGTTCACCAAAAGGTTAAGCATCACCTGCTGCATTTGGATCGGGTCGCCTATTATCTCGGGGAGGCCGTCGGTGAGCTCAGTCTGCACTAGAATCTCGTGGCGGTCGAATTCGCGTCGCATCAGGCTCAGCACGGGTTCGATGACATCGTTCACTCTGACTGCTACTAGTTCCGCAGGCCTCCTGGCAATCAGCGAGCGAATTCGCGAGACGATTTCGCCGGCTCGATGACCCTCGGCAATGACCCGTGTTATAGCTGCGCGAGCTTTCTCGAGGTTACTGAGCCTCATAAAATAGAGTGACAAAGGACGCGATTGATGCGTCTATATGAGCAATGA
>JAOAPP010000175.1 GCA_025462985.1 Bryobacterales bacterium
TTGCCTGCAGGAGCTGTTCAAGTCACAGTATTTCTGCCGCGAAGAAAACGCCGAATTATTCAATCTGGCCGAAACGATCCCGGGCCCGTCCACAGAGACTCTCTCCGCCGTAGCCAAGGAGCTGCAGGTTTCCGTAGTCGCTTCGCTGTTTGAAAAACGCGCACAAGGCCTGTACCACAATACGGCTGCCATCCTGGACGCGGACGGCTCGCTTGTTGGGATGTACCGGAAAATGCACATCCCGGACGACCCGCTGTATTTCGAAAAGTTCTATTTCACTCCGGGCGATCTCGGATTTCAGAATTTCGAGACACGCTATGCACGCATTGGGGTCCTGGTGTGCTGGGACCAATGGTATCCGGAGGGGGCGCGCATCACCAGCCTTCAGGGCGCCAATGTGTTGTTCTACCCGACCGCGATCGGATGGCACCCTTCCGAGAAGGCGGAGTATGGTGAAGCCCAGCTGGATGCGTGGCGAACCGTGCAGCGCGCGCACTCGATCTCGAACGGTGTGTTCGTGGCGGCTGTGAATCGTACCGGCTTTGAAGGTCCACCCGATCACGGCCTGGAGTTCTGGGGGAACTCGTTTGTGTCGGATCCCTTCGGCCGGGTGATTGCGCAGGCTAATGACAAGGATGAGCAGGTCCTCGTGGTGGAGTGCGACCCGAAGCAGATGGACGAAGTACGTCGCAACTGGCCGTTTCTGCGCGACCGCCGTATTGACGCTTATTCTCCCATCGTTAACCGCTGGCTGGGCTGAGGCATGAGGGCTCCTGACGAGGCTGTTCCGACCCGCCTTCTTATGCCGGCCGAGTGGGACAAGCACGAGGCCACCTGGCTCGCCTGGCCTCACGAAACGACGGACTGGCCCGGCAAGTTCCCCACGGTGCAGTGGGTTTATGGGGAGATCGTTCGGCATCTGTCCCGTGTGGAAAAGGTTCGCATCCTGGTGCGGGATGCAGAGCACGGGGAGAGGGTCCGAACGCTGCTTAAGAAGTGCCATGTGGAGATGGCGGCAGTGGAGTTTTTCACGATAGAGACGGACCGGAGTTGGACTCGGGACTTTGCCCGATTTTCGTCCGCGACGGGACGGGAACTTTGGGGATGCTCAATTGGAAGTTCAATGGCTGGGCCAAGTACCCGAATGCAGCGTATGACGATGCAGTTACTGAGAAGTTGCAGCCCCTCCTTCGTCTGCCAATGTGGACTCCGCTGCGAGATGGGAAGCGAATCGTTCTTGAAGGCGGCAGTATCGATGTAAATGGCTTTGGTACCCTACTCACCACGGAGGAATGCCTTCTGGGTGACGTACAGGCGCGGAATCAGGGGCTCGGGCGCTCCGACCTGGAGGATGTGTTTCGGCGCTATCTGGGCATTACGAATACGCTGTGGCTACGCAATGGAATTGCAGGCGACGACACGCATGGACATGTCGACGACCTGGCACGTTTTACCGCCCGAAACACTGTCGTGATTGCTTCGGAAGAGGACCCGGACGAGGTCAACTACGAGCCCTTGCGCGAGAATATCGCGCTGCTTCGCGAGATGAAAACCGAGGACAGCGGATGGCTGCGAGTGGAGACGCTGCCTATGCCGGAGCCGGTGTTCTTCGAGGGACAGCGACTGCCGGCGAGTTACGCGAACTTCTATATCGCAAACCATCTAATCCTGGCGCCGACTTTCAACGACTCGAACGATCGGATAGCGCTCAACAAGCTGGCGGAACTCTTTCCGACAAGAAAGATCGTCGGGATTGGAGCCACAGATCTGGTGCTGGGGCTCGGAACTCTGCACTGTATGACACAGCAGCAGCCGGCGTGAGACGTTTGTTTTGCTCCTAGTTGCTGCAGTTCCACTTGCAATCTGGGCGTACCTGCTGACGGCGAGAGGCGGGTTCTGGCGTGTTTCCAAAAGCCTGGCGCCGCTCGCACAGGCTTCTTCTGAAAGCAAGAAGATCGCGGTTGTCATTCCCGCGCGCGATGAAGAGGCGGTTATCGGGGATACGGTCAGGTCGCTGCTTCGGCAAAACTGGAGGACGCCGCTTGACGTCTTTGTAGTTGACGACAACAGCAGTGACAGGACGGCCAAAGCGGCCCGGAAGGCTGCCGAGGAACTTCAACGAAGTTGTTCCCTCACGGTTCTGAGTGGCAGGCCGCTCGCACCTGGATGGACGGGAAAGTTGTGGGCATTGTCACAAGGCGTCGAGAGAGCTCTGGAATCCCGTCCGGATTTCCTGTTGTTCACGGATGCCGATATTCGGCACGATTCCGAGAGCCTGAAGGCCTTGGTGGGCATAGCTGACGAGAACCGCTGCGACCTGGTTTCCTTCATGGTGAAGCTTTCCTGTAGCACCTTCCCGGAGCAAGCGCTGATTCCCGCTTTTGTATTCTTCTTTTTTCAGCTTTATCCGCCTGCCTGGATCTATTCTCGAACGAAGCGGACTGCAGGGGCCGCGGGAGGCTGCGTTCTGATCCGGCCTGCTGCTCTGCTCGCCATCGGTGGAGTCGCCTCCATTCGGGGCGAAGTGATCGACGATTGCGCGCTGGCTCGGGCGGTCAAAATGAAGGGTGGCCAAGTCTGGCTGGGACTCACTCCCACAACACACAGCACGCGTGTCTACGCCAGCTTCGGCGAAGTGGGCGCAATGATCGCGCGGACGGCTTTCAACCAGTTGCACCATTCTTCGGTGCTGCTGGTGGGCACTCTATTCGGCCTGTTGTTCACCTATCTGCTGCCGGTGATTCTACTTTTCAGCGGGCGAACTATCCCGGCCGTTCTTGGCGGCGCGGCTTACTCCCTGATGACTGTTGCTTACTGGCCAATGGTTCGCTTTTACGGGTTGCCCGCATACTGGGCACTCACTCTGCCGCTCGCTGCCGTTTTCTATATGGGTGCGACAGTCGTGTCTGCGATTCGGTACTGGAAAGGCGTTGGGGGGAACTGGAAGGGTCGAGCGCAGGACTTGGCTCAGTAGCAGACGCGGATCTCTTTAAACGAATGGCGCCGAACA
>JAOAPP010000177.1 GCA_025462985.1 Bryobacterales bacterium
CAACATGGGCTAATACTGCGTGAGAAGGCTCTGGTGCAAACGGAATCCGGCTTGGTGGACGGCGATAATAGACCGGGATGACTCCATCAGATTCGGCACTGGACCTGTTCAAGGGACAGCATTTAGACCGTGAGGTCATCGTGCTGTGCGTCCGCTGGTATCTCAGCTTCAAGTTGAGCTCACGTGACTTGGTTCAGATGATGAGCGAGCGAGGCATTGCGTTGGCACACACGACAATTCTGAAGCTGTGAAAAAATCGGCTTTTGCGCAATAGCAAACTCAGCGCATTCGCCCTTTATGCGTGAGTGAAGAAGATCGAAACAGCAGTAGTCGGGAGGACGCGGTTGCAGATTTGCGTTTACTTCGGCTGCGTCTTGTAGATCGTGCTCAGATGTGTTGGCATGTGGTGGATGTCGAGCGGCTCGTTGAAGACGATCCTCCAGCACGTGCGGTGTGGGAGCTGATCGGCGGACTCGATCTGACGAGGTTTCTATCGCCTATCGGATCTATCAACGGTCAGGCTGGTCGCCCTGCCTTCGATCCACAGTTGCTCATCAGCGTGTGGCTATATGCCTACAGCCGCGGTATCAGCTCGGCCCGAGAGATCGCCCGCCGTTGCGAGTACGAGCCAGCATTTCAATGGTTGACCGGTCTGGGCGTAATCAATCATCACACTTTGTCTGACTTCCGGATAGAGCATAGGGAAGCGCTGGACGAGTTGTTCACACAGGTGCTGGCCGTCCTTAGCGCGGAAAGCCTGATAACGCTCGAGCGCGTGATGCATGACGGTACGAAAATTTATGCGAACGCGGGTAAGAGCTCGTTTTGCACCAAGAAACGAATTGAAGCGCATTTGAAGATCGCACGCGAGCATGTAGCTCGGATGGAACAGCCGGAGGCTGCGGAGTTACCGGAACCGAGACGTGCAAAAGTTCGTGAGCGCGTCCACCGAGAACGCGAGCAAAGAGTAGCACACGCTCTCAGCGAGTACGAAAAGATAGAGCGCGCCAAGCGACCGGGGTACAACCGTACGAGCAAACAGCAGACCGGTGCGAGTATCTCGGATCCGGAAGCTCGGATTATGAGACACTCGAGCGCACCTTGCGCATTGAGTTACAACGTACAGGTGTCCACCGATGCCGCTGCCGGCATCGTAGTTGGTATTGATGCCAGTCAGACGGTTCCAGATTACGAGCACCTTGTCCCGGCAGTGAAGCAGATCGAAGAGCGCCTGGGCAAACGACCAAGACAGATGGTGGTCGATGCGGGCTACACCAGCCGCGAAAACGTGTTGGCACTGCACCAGTACGGTGTCACGATGTTCGGACGATCGGTTCAGGCGGATGGCAGAGTGCGACAGCGATTTGCACGCTGTGGCGTAACGGACGGCTTCTTGCCAGACGACTTTCACTTCGACTCCAGAAGCGATACATTTCTTTGTCCGGAAGGGAAAGTGCTCAGACCGCGAGTGCCAACTGAGCGACCAGGCCGCACCATGATTCGCTATCAGGCGAGTATTACGGACTGCAAGGTGTGCGCTCAACGAACCAAATGTTGTTCCGGAAACACGCGCTATGGCCGCTCGATCGTGGTTACCAAAGAGAACCCGGTGGTAACTGCGTTTCGGGCCCGAACGGCAAGTGCGGAAGGTGAAGCTGCATTGAAGCAGCGCTCGGTAGTGGCAGAGTTTGTTAATGCTTGGCTGAAGGAAAAGCTAGGGCTGCGGCGCTTCCATGTACGAGGACTCGCAAAAATCCGTACAGAAGCGATGTGGGCTGCCTTAACTTATAACGTGCAGCAGTGGATCAGACTCCGTTGGCGCCCTCTGCGCCTCGCAATTCCCCTCGCGACCGCATAGCGTGTTTGCCCCGCCGCACCATGGCCGGGCCTCCTGAAATCAAGACCATCTCAGACCGTACCGCGCCTGAAGGATATTCGTATTGTTCGGCGACACAGGAGAAATCTCTTCAGCTACACCTCTTGCCGGTGAATCTCAAAGCCGATTTTTTCACAGCTTCCAGATCGTGACGTGGTCGACGCTGACATTGCGCTCCACTATGAGCTCTTCCAAGTTGCGAAAGCTGAGCCCGAACCGGAGATACCAGCGAACACACAAGATGATGATCTCGGCCCCGAAATGCCGTCCTCTGAACAGTGCCGGCTGGTTCCGCCTCATGCACGCGCAAGCCTAGCAGACCGACTGCACCCCTTTGCAACACATCCTCATTGACTTTCGGCCTAGGCATTCCGGACGCAAGTTGTTTCGATGTGGCTGCTGTAGCTGCTAATGCGGAGCCAATAATCACAGCCCGCCGGGTCACGAGAGTTTCCATCCAGGGCGGTACGGAGGATTGATCCAGGAGTTCGCTTCCGCGTCATTGGAGAAGGCTGGAATTTTCGTGTCAAATTCCAGCGGACGTGCAGAGCGCGCAGCCATCTTGCCCAAAAGCGCAATCTCAGTCATTTGGCTGCCGACATCAAAATTGCAATTGGCCGGAGGTTGAAAATTGCTGAATTTGCCCTCGGGCAAAAGCACGTTTTTCCCCCCATAGTAGCCAGATATCATCTTGCCTTTCTCGCCGATGAAGAGCAGCCCTTCTTTCGGCATCGGGGTGTGAGAAGCCATCTCAATTGGCCGGTTAGGCCGCATGCCGCCGTCATACCAAACCATTCTTAGCGCCGGATGAGTGCTGCGGGCCGGGACGTCCCAAGTGATCACGTTTGAGTAGCTTTCACTTTCGGGCGTTTCGGCTGTCCCTAGGGCGTCATCGCTTGCGTAGCTTTGAACACTCATCTGCGTGGCGACCTTAGTTTCGAGGGCAAGACTGCGAATCCTTCTTACTTCGTTGATGTTATGGGTAAGTGGCTTGGCACAGTAGACGCCCTTTCCGGCCTTCAGGGCTCGTGAAGTGATAACAGCATGGTTATGGTCGGGCGTAGCTACGATGAGCGCGTCAAAGTTCTTTCTTCCTTGTCGAGCATCTGCCGCCAATCCGTACAAACGCGTGCCCCGGAGTACTTACGGAGCACTGGCGCCGCGAAGCTAGGGTCAACGTCGCAAAGAAGAACAATTCGCTCTTCGGCGCAGCCGGCAATGTAGCGCCTTCCCATCCCTCCGACTCCAACCGCAGCGATTCGAAGAGTGTCGCTGGGAGCTTTGTAACCAGATCCGCCAAGGACATGGCGTGGCACAATAAGCACGCCTAGGCTGGCCGCAGCGACTTCTCTCCGTGACGGGAAATCGGCAACAGTGCGGGCTTTATCCATAGAGAGCTTCCTTTCGCTGGATCGTCCAGTTCATCCGAAGTTCAATTCGCGAATCCAGCTCAGAACGTCAGTCGCAGCGCCGTCTGGATCTGCCTGTTTCCGTAGCCGCTTAGCGTACTGGTGATGATGCCGAAGGACCCCGGTCCAGAGCTCACATTGTTCCCCGGATTAGCAAAATGGGGCGTGTTGGTCAAGTTGTAGAATTCCCCGCGGAACTCGAGGTGAAAACGCTCTGTGACTGAGAACGTCCGGAACAATGAAAAGTCGTAATTCGACAGGTGTGGTCCTCGAATCGTATTGCGACCTGCCGTGCCAAATCTATTCGGTCCGGGAACCCCAAAAGAGGATACCGTAAACCACGGCTCGCTAGGTCCAATGCCGCCAAGGGTTTGCACCGGTGCCAAGGCATCTGCAAAATTGCCGTTGCCAGGACAGTTGCAAGTCGTGGCATCTGCGGTAGCGGTGAACGGAGTTCCCGTCGCATATCGATAGATGCCGTTCAACTGCCAGCCGGAAAGTATGGCTGCGACAATTCCTCCGTTGTTCAGCATGGGCTTTCCCCTGCCGAACGGCAGCTCATACAGATGACTGATTGTTAGCAGATGCGTTTGGTCGAAATCGGACGGTCCGTAGTTTCTCCTGAAATTCAGATTGTCGATGAAGCTTGCCTGGTTGCTGCCCACATCGAGCGACTTGCTGTAGGCATAAGCAACCGTCAAACTCAGCCCTTGTGAAAAGCGCTTGGAAAGATTCGCTTGTAAAGCGTTGTAGTTGCTGTTGACGCCGTTGGCCCGCTCACTCGTGCTCGCGGTTCGGCCAAATGCGGCATTAAGCGGGAGGCCTGCAACACCTGTACCCGGCGCCGCTGCGTTCAACTGATCGTTGAACGGAAGTTGGCGGCCGACGTTCCCCACGTAACCGATATCAAAGGACACGGTCTGGCCAAGCTGCCGTTGATAGGTGAGATTGTAGTTCTCAACGTAAGGCAACGGGTTACGGAATGGAATGACAAAGAAAGCCTGGTTCGGCGCAGGATTGATGCGCCCACTTGACGGAATGTTTATAAACGGCACGGGCGGAAGACTGTTAAATGTTCCATCAACAATGTAATCGTTTGTCGTTCCAACCTGGACGTTATATATCACGGGAAATTGGGTAGAAAGTGTGCCGCCGGTGAAACCAAAGCGGCCCGTCCAGCCACTGATTGCATAACCGCCCCGAATCACGGATTTCTCACTTGTCCGATAGGCAAACCCTAAACGCGGTTGCACCAGATTCTGCGGCTTCACACCCGTGGCAAGATCTACATTCCCATATCCCGCAACGAGTAATGTGTCTGTCGAAGGATCATAGTTGGAAGCGCCGCCCTTGTATCGCGGCACGATCTGCGTGTAGAAGTCATACCGAACCCCCGCATCCACGGTGAGCTTTGGCGTCACCTGATATCGGTCCTGAACAAACCCGGAGACCTGCGTCTGCCTATTAGTCGGCGTTACTGTCTGATAGGTACGACTCGTCTGGTCGGTTGCTCCCAATAAGTAGGCTGCGAACGAATTGACGAACGACCCATAGGGACCAAGTCCGGCCGTGCCGCCGTTGAGTTCTGTCGTTCCCGGATTGAAATTAAACAGGCCGCGTGGACCCAGATTCGCCCCTTGCGGCTGAAACCGGTCCATGCGATTGCGATGCACTTCTGCACCCCACTTCAGCTGATGGTTCCGCAGCAGCTTGCTCCAGGTATCGACAACCTCAAACAGATTATCTGTATTCACGAGCGGATAGTAGAATTGCGTGTTTCCCAATTCAGGCATCCCGTTAATGTCGATATTCGCGAAGCCGTTTGTTGAAATGGCGTCGGGATTCGGATTCGCAATTCCCAGCTTCGAGTTCGTGATCGTCGTCGTGTCGATGCCGTTCACGTTTGTACGATATCGGTTATAACCCAGTCGAAGCTCAGTCAGGAGCGTGGGACTGAAACCATGCGTCAGGTTGACGATGCCGGTGATGGTGTAGTCCTTCGCAGCATCGGAATCGCTCACCACGTTTCCCAACACCCCGCCTTGTGAATCTGAGTAATGAGAAGTTGCCATCTTGGCGAAGAACTTTGTCTGCTGTGTAAAGTTGTGGTCTACGCGAGCGTCATAGCTGTTCCCGTTATACGGGTAGGGAACATTCGTCACATAATTGTTCAAGATCCCCGGCAGATTTGGCTTGGGGATGTATTGATTCAGCTTCTGCGCAATTGGATTGATGTCACCTGGATTAAGCTTGTTGCCTGGGATTAGCTGACGCCCGGTACCGTCCGGATTACCCGTCCTTGGATCGTAGAGAGCCAACCCCGGTACAGCACTGAAGTCGCCGTTGTAAAACCCCGGCGAAGGTACCGTGCTGATAGCCGTCGTGGACTGACGGATGTAACGGCCTTGATATCCAAAGAAGAAAAAGGTCCTGTCCTTCTTAATCGGACCTCCTAAAGCGACACCGAATTCATTACGCGTAAGGCCAGGCTTCGGCTGCCCGACTTGATTGAAGAAGTCACGCGAGGTAAGTGCCGCGACGCGGTTGAATTCCCAGGCGCTTCCGTGAACGGCATTCCCGCCCGAACGTGTCACCACATTCACAACGGCTCCGGCAACCCGCCCGAATTCTGCGCTATAGTTGCTCGTCGTCACATGGACCTCTTGAACCACTTCCGGATTGGGAAGATAAATGCTCAACCCAAGAGTCGGGTTCGTATTATCTACGCCGTCTACCAGAGTGTTATTGGCGGAGTTGCCTTGGCCGTTCGCGTTGAAGAAGACTGTGCCTTGGGGATCTTCCGTACTGGTGAAGCTCTGCACGGGAGGCGTGACGCCGGCCGTCAAGCCTGCCAGGGTTTGAAAATTGCGGTTGGCGACGGGCAGTTCCCTTACGGTCTGCGCCTCGAAGTTCCTGGCAACCTCCGCACTGTCAGTTTGTAATGCCGGGGGCGCGGCAGTTACAGTCACAGTTTCGCCCACGTTGCCTGGCGAGAGTGTTGCATCGATGCGCTGAACCGTCGATACGGCAAGGTCGACGTTCTCCTGGGTGACTTTCTTGAACCCCTTTTGTTCCATCTCCACCCGGTAGCTTCCTGGGTTGAGGTAGGGAAGCGTGTAATCACCGGAGCTATTAGTTGTCGTTGAACGCGACACACCGGTTGAAAGCTGGGTGACCGTCACGTTGACATCGGGAACAACCCCACCACTGGAGTCCTTTACTTGACCCGTCAGGGTCGCCGTGACTACCTGACCTTTTACATGCTCGGTCGTCCAGACCAATAGCGTAGCCGCCAGGAGAAGCCGGACACCGACAGACGAGTTCGAAGCCATAGATGATCCCCTTTGACGAAATTGTCTCTGCATTCCGAGACAATCAGCACAGTCGATGGGAGCTACTTTGCCACGATTTGCCCCTGCTCAGAAGTCAATTTCTCGATGTAACGGTGAATTCACCCCATGTAACGGGCTGTATCGTCCGCAAGTATCCGTTGTGATATGCTCTTTCCGATTTTGACCCGGGATCGCCAAACGGAATATGGAACAGAATGCGATCACGTCCTCGAGCTGCGAGGGGGAAGGCGTCAAGTCTTTGCCGCCACGATCGGAAATCGAAGCGCAGCTGGCCTGCGTTCTCAATTCGTCACAGTTCCGAAACGCTCCCGTTCTGCAATCATTGTTGCGCTTCATCACTCAACGGTCTCTCGATTCAACCCGCGGCGAGCTCAACGAGTACGTTATCGCTTCCGAAGTCTTTGGGCGCTCCGCTGATTTTGATTCTTCGGTAGATACCATCGTTCGTACTCAGGCGTATCGTCTGCGATCCAAACTGACCGAGTATTACCGGGGCGAAGGGGCCGGTGATCCGATTGAGATTGGGATCCCCAAAGGCCACTATGTGCCGTCGTTTCACGCAAGAACGCACGAGGAGATCAAGGCTCGGCCGGTAGATACTGCCCACGCCGATCCTCGGATTGCCGAACCCGCGAAGTCCGTGATTGGTCGCCGGCCTTATGTGATCCCGGTGTTGATTGCCATCGTCGCCGGATCGTGTTTTCTGTTTGGCCTGCTCGTCGGACGCAAAAGCACGTCAACTCTGGAAGCGAAGGATCGGCCAAGCGAAGTGGATTCATTCTGGCTCAATGTCCTTGGCTCAGACCGGCAGCCTGTGGTGGCTTTTACCAACTCTGTGTTTCTGGCCACCAATACCGGAGACTTGCTGCGATTTGTGGACGGTCCTGTTTCGAGTAGGGGCGCCGAAGTTGGTCAGGATACAGCCGCCAGAGGTGTTGCAAATGCGGCAGTGTTAAGGCAGGCAGGCACAACCTACTACGAGGACGATATGACAGGCGTAGGTGAAGTAGCCGGTGCGGTTGCGATCGCCCAGGCGCTCTCCAGGATTGGCGCTCGCCCCGTTTTCAAGCGAAGCCGATTGATTTCTGCGTCCGATCTGGAAAACCACAACGTAGTCTTTCTCGGCTCGCCTTTTGTGAACCAGATACTCAACGATCTCCCGATAAAATCGGGGTTCCTGTTCAGGACGCAAGGGGCAATTCCGTCCTTGTGGGGAGGGGTCATCGTCAACACTCACCCGCGCCCAAACGAGTTGGCCATCTACTCCATTGAGCGCACTCCTGGCACTCAAATCTTGCGGACTGATTACGGTCTGATCAGTGAGCTACCTGGGCTGACGTCTGGAAGAAAGCTGATTGTGCTAGCCGGGTTAACAACCACCGGAACACAGGCAGCAGTTGAATTTGCCACTTCTGTCGAAGGTGTGCGAGAAATGGCTGCGCGTCTGCCCGACAAGCGCTGGCCGGCCGCATTTGACTTCCTGCTGCGTGTGAAGTTGAATCAGGGATTAGACATCATCCGATCGGAGTGCGTCGCAGCCCGGACTCGCCCTTGAGTGAATACGAAGCCTGGCAAGAAGACTCGCACACTGTACGCGGTTCTGGGGGCGATGTGTTCGAGATTGCCATAATTCAAGAACGAAAGCCTTCGGTGCATCGTAAGCTACCATCCAGGTAGGAATGAAATCGCAACTCACACGCGTCCCGTTCCTATTCCTATCGCTTCTCGTCATCTCCCTCGCTGCTGCCGCGGATTTAGAACTGCCCGAAGGCAAAGGAAAGGATGTTGTTGAGAGCACCTGTACCGAGTGCCACTCTTCTGAAAGGATCAAGGCCCAGCGCTTAGATGAAGAAGGATGGAACGCTATTGTGCGTGAGATGATCGAAAGTGGTGCATTCATCAATCCGAACGATCTGAAGACCATCGTCGGTTATCTGACCAAGAACTTCGGTCCAGACAAGAAGGTGAACATAAACAAGGCCAAGGCAGATGAGATTGCCGCGACTTTAAAGCTGGCACCTCCCGATGTGGACGCAGTTATCCAGTACCGAACCCGGCATGGGAAGTTCAAAGACTTGAGCGAGCTTGAAACCGTGCCAGGCCTCGGGGACAAGATCGAGGCAAAGAAGGCATTGATCGAGTTCTAGCCGGACAATTGATCTTCGCCGAGGCTAAACCAGAAGATCGTTCACAACCTGGCCCTGGTTCCCTACGCCGGATAAGCGCGCATCAAGACCCGAATACTTCACCGTCATTCGCTTGTCGTCGATCCCCAAGGTGCGGAGTATTGTCGCATGCAAATCATGTATGCTCACCGGATTCTCAACTGCAACATAACCCAGTTCGTCACTGGCGCCGTAAGTGATGCCGCGCTTGAAGCCGCCGCCGGCAAACATGTACGAAAAGGTCTTGATGTGATGATCGCGGCCCGTGCCCGATTGCGACATAGGCGTACGTCCAAATTCGCCGCCGAAGATGATCAGCGTATCGTCGAGCATGCCACGCTCTTTTAGATCCTTGATCAACGCTCCCGTGGGCTTGTCGACTTCTTCCGCCTTATACTGAATGCCGCTCTTTACCTGTTCGTGATGATCCCAATCGCGATGGTAGAGCTGAATGAACCGGACGCCACGCTCGGCGAGCTTGCGGGCTAACAGGCAGTTCGAAGCGTATGAGCCATCGCCAGGCTTGGCGCCATATGCTTCGAGAACGTGGGCCGGCTCTTTGCTCATGTCCACTAAATCAGGGACACTGGTTTGCATACGAAAGGCCATTTCGTACTGGGCAATGCGGGTCAAAATTTCGGGATCCTGAACCGTCTTGTATCGCTTCCGATCGAGTTCGGCAATCGCCTCGATGGAGGCGTGCTGCAGCGATTTATCTACGCCAGCCGGATTGTCAATGTACATCACGGGATCGCCAAACGAGTTAAACTTTATTCCTTGAAACTTGCTGGGCAAGAAACCGGAAGACCATTGCCGCGCCGATACCGGTTGCATCTGGCCGCCCTTCCCTTGAGAAAGCATCACAATGAATCCGGGAAGGTCATTGTTTTCCGAGCCCAAACCATAGAACAACCAGGACCCCATACTGGGCC